>JAGODO010000030.1 GCA_017998165.1 Flavobacteriales bacterium
CGTGCCGGTACGCTCGAATTTCTTCTTGAACTTCTTGAGCGCCTTGTCGATGGGCTCGCCTTCCTTGACGGGGATGATCAGCATGGGTTTCCTGAAACGGGGTGCGAATATAGCGGGGGAAGGGATCGGTGCAAATGCAAGTAGGCAGTGGCAGTCGCAGTTGGCAGCCGCTTCGTGGCCTGAGCGACCTGCCCCTGCCAACTGCTGCTGCCGACTGCACTATTTCAGGATCTCCCTCCCGATCACCATTTTCTGCACTTCAGAAGTACCCTCCCCGATCGTACAGAGCTTGCTGTCGCGGTAGAACTTCTCCACGGGGAAATCCTTGGTGTAGCCGTAGCCACCGAAGATCTGGACCGCCTCGGTGCTGGCATACACGCAGACCTCGCTGGCGTAGTACTTGGCCATGGCCCCGGCCTTGGTCACCTTCTGGCCGCGGTTCTTCAGGTCGCTGGCCTGTTGGATGAGCAGTTCACTGGCTTCGATACGCGTGGCCATATCGGCGAGTTTGAAGCTGATGGCCTGGAAATTCGCGATGGGCTGGCCGAACTGATGGCGTTCCTTGGCATACTTCACGCTGGCGTCCAAAGCACCTTTTGCGATGCCCAGGCTGAGCGCGGCGATGCTGATGCGGCCGCCGTCCAGGATCTTCATGGCCTGCTGGAAGCCTTGTCCCACCTCGCCGAGGACGTTCTCCTCCGGGATCCGGCAATCCTCGAAGATCACCTCCGCTGTTTCGCTCGCGCGCATGCCGAGCTTGTTCTCCTTTTTGCCCGCCTTCATGCCCGGGGTGCCGCGCTCGATCACGAAGGCCGTCATGCCCTTGCTGTCGAGCAACTCACCGGTACGCACGATGGCGACCACCACATCACTGCTGATGCCGTGCGTGATCCAGCACTTGGTGCCGTTGAGCACCCACTCCTTCCCTTCCTTCTTCGCGGTGCATTTCATGCGCATCGCGTCGCTGCCGGTGTTGGGCTCGGTCAGCGCCCATGCACCGAGCCATTCGCCGGTGGCCAGTTTGGTGAGCCACTTCTCCTTCTGCTCATGGCTGCCGAAGTAGTTGATGTGCCCCGTGCAGAGCGAGTTGTGGGCCGCAACGCTCAGGCCGATGCTGCCGCAGACACGTGCCACTTCCACGATCGTGTTCACATACTCGTGGTACCCGAGACCCGCGCCGCCATATTCCTCCGGCACGAACACGCCCAACATCCCGGCAGGACCGAAGTGGTCCGTGAAGAGCTTCTTGGGGAAGTGCTGCGGCTCGTCCCATTCCATCACGTTGGGGCGCACTTCGCGTTCTACGAGGTCACGCACGGCCTGCGTGATCATGGTCTGGTTCTCGGTGGCGGTCAGTTGCATGCTTGTACGTCCGCGCGCAGGCGGCCGATGGTATTGGATCAGTAGGTGGCGAGGCGGAGGATCTCCGCGTCATAGGGTCGTAGGCGATCAACGCCCTGCAGGAACGAAAGTTCGATCAAAAAGCTGAAGCCCGCGACGGTGCCTTGCTGCATGCGGATGAGTTCCGCAGCGGCCATGGCGGTACCACCGGTGGCGAGCAGATCATCATGCACCAGCACACGCATGCCGGGCTTCACGGTGTCCACGTGCATCTCCACTTCGGCACTGCCATACTCCAGGTCATACTTGTAGGCCACGGTCTTCCACGGCAGCTTGCCCTTCTTGCGCACGGTGACAAAGGGGACGCCAAGTTTCATCGCCAAGGGCATCCCGAAGAGGAAGCCGCGGCTTTCGATCCCCGCTACGGCATCGATGCGTTGGCCTTTCAGGGCGTCAACGAAACCGTCGACACAGGCATTGCAGAGGGCCGCATCCTCAAGAACGGGAGTGATGTCCCGGAACAGGATGCCCGGCTTGGGGAAATCAGGCACCGCGCGGATGGCGGCCTTCAGACGTTCTTCAAGATTCACTCCGCGCTGAGGTAAGGGACAAGTTTACGGTACACGCTGTCCGTGACGAGCACGCAGCCTTTGATGTCCGCAACGGTCTTGAACGGGCCGTGTTGCTTGCGGTAGGCAACGAGCGCCTTCGCGACTTTCCAACCCGCGTAAGGGTGCGGGCCGAGTTCTTCAGCGGTGAAGGAGTTCAACGGGAACCGGCGGACCATCAGCGTATCCAACAACAGCCGCGACTTCAGTTCAGCCACGGCTTCCGGTTTGTCCCGCAGGATGTAGACCTCGCTCAACTGATCGAGACTGTGGAAGCCGCCCAGTCGATCGCGGTACTTCACGATGCTGCGGGCGAAAGCCGGGCCGATACCACGGACCTCCACCAGCCGGCTGGTGTCCGCCGTATTGATCTCCACCTGTGCTTTCGGGACGAAGGATGATCGCTCTGGAGATCGGACCCTTGCAGGATCGTCGCGTTCGAATTCGCGATAGCGCTTGCGGTCGGCGAAGGTCTTCCGCTCGAACGAATCCGGCAGCAGGATGAAGGGCTCCCAACGCGCGTACAGCTCGGAGTCCACCACATGCATTTTGGCCACATCCCTCTTGGTGCGGAACTGTCCACCCTTCGCTTCATAGCGATGGATGGAGGCCGCCTGCCTTTCGCTCAGGCCGAGGGTCACCCATTGTTCCACCGGCAGCTTGTTGGGGTCGAACTTGAAAAGAACGGCCTTTTCATCAAAAGACTGGCGATCCGATCGTTGATCCTCAGCGATCGAAGATCCACTGGCAGCGCGCATTTCCCCGACGAACCGCACGGCCGCTTTGTCTTCCAGAACATCAGACGCGATGTACTGCTCATACACCACCCATGCAGCGGCAAGGAAGAAGACCACGAGCAACAGCCCCATTCCACGGCGCTCCGCCGCGTGCAAGGTGAAGAGATCCTTCAACCCCTCCTTCCACGGACGTTGACCGGGCCTGTGGCGCATGATCGATCCGTTCAGGCCAGTTGTTCGCGCAAGACGGCCAACCCTTCCTCAAAACCCTTCGGTACGAAACCGAGATCACGGCGCGCCTTGTCCAAGATGAAGCCTGTGCGAGGTGGGCGCTTGGCGGGTTGTCCGAGACTATCCGAAGTCACGCGGGTGATCACGCTGGTATCCAGATCGAAGAAGCGACCGACCCTGATGACGAGTTCAAGGATGCTCATGCCATCCGGGCCGCTCAGGTTGTAGATGCCGGTGGCCCCTTGCTTCGCGATGCGGATGCATCCATCGGCCAAGTCCTCGGCCAGCGTCGGCATACGCCATTGGTCATCCACCACCTTGATCGGCTGGCCTTTCTCCAGCGCGCCTTTGGCCCAGAGCACCACATTGCTCCGGCTCAAGCCCTTCGCGATGCCGTACACGATGATCGTGCGAGCGATGGCCCACTTGGTCAACCCGCTGTCGATCACGATCCGTTCGGCGTCCCACTTGCTTTGACCGTAGATGCTGAGCGGGTTCGGCTGGTCCTCTTCCGAATACGGTCCGTTCTTCCCATCGAAGATGAAGTCTGTGCTCAAGTGGATGAAGTGGGCATCGATGTTCTTCGATGCGTTCACGAGGTTCTGGACAGCCGTCACGTTCTGTAGCCGGCAAGCGACCGGGTCGAGTTCACAGGCATCCACGTTGGTCATGGCCGCAGTGTGGATCACGGCGTCTGGATGGGTCTCATCGAAGGCGCGATGGACGGCGGTTTCGTCCGTGCAATCGAGTGGCAGATAGAGATAGCCGCCGGGCTCTGGAGCCTGCCCCGTTCCCTGAACCGGGGTCCTGTCTTCACCGCGCGAAGTGGCGATGAGCTTTACACCTTCATCATGTCGAAGCGCAGCGACGAGCTTCTGGCCCAATAGGCCGTTCGAACCGGTAACAAGGATCCGCATGTGTTTCATCCCGACTCCTCGGGGGACGGCTAAGATGGGAACGATCAGTTCCGTTTCGGAGCAATGCCCGGCTTTGGGGCCGGCTTCTCCATCGGACCGCGCAGGTGGATGATCAGTCCATTCAGGAAGTTCCGCAGCACCTGGTCACCCGCGGGTTTGTAGTTCGGATGGTCCTCGTTGCGGAACAGGGCGCTCAACTCCGTCTCGGTCATCTTGAAATCGACCAGCGAGAGGATCTTCACGATGTCCGTGTCGCGGAGCTTGAGGGCCACGCGGAGTTTTTTCAGGATGTCGTTGTTGGTCATCGCGGAGCGAAGATGCTGCTCAGCGCTCAATCGATCATGCGGTCCCACCCCTGGAAGATCAGTTCCGTCGTCCCGCTGGTCTGGACCACATCGTACTTCAACCCGATGACCTCGGCACCTCTGGAGCCATAGCCATGCATCCAGTTGCCCTTTTTCGCGTGCAGCTTTTTCTCCCGATCCGGTGGAATGGTCAACACGGCCTTCGCGCACAGATCGCCTCCTTGAACGAAGAGGTGAAGGAACACCTTCCCATCCAGCCCCTCATAGGTGTCGACCCGATAGCGCACATCCTCTTTGCTCACGGTCTTCAATTGGGCCATCAGTTCATCCTTATAGACCTTGGAGTAAGGTGAGTGCTGATCGAAAACGGGGTTGGTGTTCTGGCATTCGGGCCGGGCGCAGGCATTCAGCAGCACGACCAAGGCCAGAAGCCCTGACACAATGCGCAGTTCCTTGAGGATGTCGCGATAGCTCATCATGGTACGAAGATGCACAGCAGGAGGAAGCCCGGAAAATGGTGTGCGATCGAACCTCTTCGCGCATCGCGTGTAAGCATGCACATCACACTCAACCCTCCTGTCATGCGATCGATCCTCCTCATCACCCTCCTGCTCTGCGCGCTCTGCACCGCCCATGCTCAATCCATCGCCGGCAACCTGCACGAAGGCACCGGGCGAGCGGCCTTGGGCTACGGCAACGTGGACATCTTCCGTGGCGATGAGCTGATCGCCTCCGTGCTAACGGACCGGTACGGCAACTTCAACGTGCGCCTCGACACGGGCGAATACAAGTGCGTGGTGAACTACGACGGATACGAGTCCGAGACCCGGATCGTGCGCGTGAAAGCGGACGAGAAAGTGGACTTCGCCGTGAAAGAGGACAAGAGCAAGCCCAAACGCGAGCGCCACATGGCGGCCAAGGCGATCGCCGTAACGACCACCCATGCGGACTACGCGCCAGCGTATGCGGAACCGGCCTTCGGAGGAAGCATTGAATTAGCTTCTCCAACCTCGCCGGCGACGATGTACTACACGCCCACGATGGCCACGCCCATGGGTACGGGGGAAATGCCCTACACCGCACCGACCTATGGTTTTGATGCGAAGGACGTGGAGGCGGCCGACGAACCAGTGCCCTTGGATCCGCCGACAAGTGGGTCGATACTGGATGCCGCGGAGAAAAAGGCGGCCAGCCATGGCGTGCTCACCGCCGGCGAGGTGAACGACTTTTCGAAATGGACGATGTGGCAGGACATCGCCGGGAACACGTTGAGCGCACTCCGCGACCTATGGGCCACCGCCCCGACCGGTCGCTACACGCTGGATCTGCAGAACAAGAGCGGTCTGCCCATCGCTGATGCCGTGGTACGCCTCAAGAAAAAGGACGGCACCGAGCTGTACAGCGCGCGCACCGACAACACCGGCAAGGCGGAGCTGTGGGCCACCTTGGACGCCAAGGCCGAAGCCACGAAGGGCCGCCTGCTGATGGAGGTGGAGTACAACGGCCAGACCACACGCATCGACAACGTGAAGCCTTTCGAACGCTCCGTGAACCGGCTGGCGCTGGACGTGCCCTGCGGGCCCAGCGACAACGTGGATGTGGCCTTCGTGGTGGATGCCACCGGCTCTATGCAGGACGAGCTCGACTTCCTGACGGCCGAGATGAATGATATCATCTTCCGCTCCAAGAGCATCAGCGACCAGCTCAACTTCCGTTTCGCGAACGTGTTCTACCGCGACATCGGTGCTGAAGAGGAATACGCGACGCGCAGCATGGATTTCAGTCGCGTGCTTTCGGCATCCGTCAACTTCATCTCCGATCAAAAGGCCGATGGTGGCGGCGATGTGCCCGAAGCGGTTGACCTGGCCCTGGACTCCGCGATCAACCACCTCTCCTGGAGCGCCGATGCCCGCGCGCGGATCCTCTTCCTCATCCTGGACGCCGGCCCGCACATCACGCCGGAAGTGCAGCAGAAGATCCAGAGTCTCACCAAGCAGGCCGCGAACAAAGGCATCCGCATCGTGCCCATCACCGCGAGCGGCACCGGCAAGGCCACGGAATACCTGATGCGCACGCTGGCCCTCGGCACCAACGGCACCTACACCTTCCTCACCAACCACAGCGGCGTGGGCAGCGACCACATCGAGCCCACCACGGACCACTACGACGTGGAATCGCTGAACGACCTGCTGGTGCGCGTGCTGAAGAGCTACACCTACATGCCCGGCTGCGACCAGCAGATCCCTGACCTTGACCTCAACTACCCGGATTCCTTGGTGCTGGAACCTGTCGGACCGGACTCGACCGGATCGGCTGGCATCAACGAGTCCACCGGCCTGCCCACCGACTCGGCAACGATCCGCTGGAGCTATTACCCGAACCCGACCACCGGCATCGTGAACCTCACTGCGGACGTGGACATCGCGGAACTGTACGTGACCGACCTCAGCGGGAAGGTGATGCAGATGGTGAAAGGCCTACAGGCAGCCAAGACCGTACAGATCGATCTGAGTGCTTACGCAACCGGCATTTACCTGATCCGCTATCCGTACGGCAAGGCCTGGTTGAGCGGGAAGGTTGTTATGCAGCGGAGCTGACCGGGACACGGGCTTCCAGCCCGTGAGCATTGCGCATCACGGGCTGGAAGCCCGTGTCCCGACCTACCTGATCCGCTACCCGTACGGTAAGGCCTGGTTGAGCGGGAAGGTGGTGTTGCAGAGGATGTGAAGAGACTGCAACCGGACTACAACCGCACGCTCAGAATTTTAGGCTGTCGGTTCGACAATACCAAGTCGGATCACAATCCGTGATCACACATCCTCCCGGCTCACCATTCCGATAGTCCAACCTGAGATCCAGTAGACCATAGCGAATAGGAACAACCTTGTTCTTCTTACCGCACACTGGACATCTCTTATTCTTCCAGTTTGACTCATACTTACAAGGCTTCGGCAGGACGACCTTCATCACCGTCGTTGAGTCGAGCCCGACCGGAACACCAGTCAACGTGGTATCTCCATAGCCCATCATATAAACACGAACATCAAATCTTCCAACCGGTAGCCCAGAGATCCGGAAGCGTCCGTTTCTGTCAGCGGTGGCTATTTCGGACGAACCCAGAACGTCGACTCTCCCAAAAGCCATCCATGACTCTCTCTTCCTATCCCAGATCCTTCCTTCGATCGTCCCAGTCTGACAAAAAGCTGTCGAGCAAGAGCAGAACAGCAGGACTATAAGAGAGCGCCTCATTGTTACCCGGTTTGCCGATAGAGAACGGCGTCCGTCAACTGTTGTTACAACTCCCACACCGTGCTCCTCTTCGCGAAGGGCCGCTTGATGCGCTCCTTGTGCTGGAGCACGAAGGCCATGATCAGGTAGAGCACCAGCGGCACCCCGGCCGTGATGCAACCCAGGTAGATGAAGCTGAGCCGCACCTGCTCGGTCTTGATGTTGAGCTTCTCGCCCCACCACGCGCATACGCCGAAGGCCTGGCGCTCGAAGTAGGTCTTGATGGCGGAGATCATCGCGCTGGTTTTTCACCACAGAGGCACGGAGGACACAGAGCAATGCAAGGCAGCGGATCCTGCGAGAAGAGACGGCTAACCGCTTCTTCTCCGTGCCCTCTGTGCCTCTGTGGTGAACGCATTTTGCTTGAGCAGGTCCGTTCCGATGACGCAAGATAGACAGCGCCGTTGCCCGCAGTATTGGTTCTTGAGCTCAATCAACGCCTGGCTGCGGGCGGCGGTATCAGCCTTCACGCCGAGCTGGGCCCAGCCGTCCACGATGGTGTTCTGTTCGGCGGGCAGGGCTTCCAGCAATTTCAGGGCGCGCTCGCCGAAGTCCTCGCGGCCTTGCACACGGCCCATGGCGAAGAAGTAGGGAACTATGGCGTTGATGATGAGGCCTTGCGCGGCATCCGCTCCCAAGCGCTTCGGGCCGGGCTTCGAGGGCTGATCGAAGCGGTGGTGTGCGAGCCAATAGCCAGCGGCTTCCACTTGCAGGTGGTTGCCGAGGATGGCTGGATCATCCTGCTCCAGCAGATGGGTGAACGAGCCGTCGCTGCGTGCGATCACCTGGGCCAATTGCGCGAGCCGCACCGTGGGGAAGTTTGGCGGACGCAGCCGACCGAACTGCCACGCCGCTACGGGTGCTGGTTTCAACCCGTGCAAGGCGGCAAGCATGCGGTGCTCCTGTTGCAGCGCTCGTGGGTACTCATCGAGGAAATCCACGTGCAGCAGCCCGGCCTGCCCGAAGAGCAGGGCTTCGGTGCGCATCTGGTCATCGCGGTACTTGAGCAGCGCTTTCAACGGCAGGGCTTGCGCCAGCATTCCGAAGGGTTCAGCGTTCACCTTGGAACCGAACCCGCGTGCGAGCACATGCCAGAAGGTCTCCAGCGCATCGCCGTTCAATTGGGTGTAGAGCGCCTCCACATCGGCGCACTTCCTTTCCAGTCGTTCGATCAGCACACGCTCCAACCACATCGGAAGGCGGCTGCGATCCACATGGTCGAACTGGGGTTCGCAAGGCACCCAGGCCTTGGTGCGCATCAGCTGCTTGAAGGTCTCCAAGCGTCCGGAAGCGATCCGGTTCTTCAACTCTACGGTCGGGATGCGGGCACCGGCCTTGGTGCGCACATCGAGGTCATGGTCGTACACCACATGCAGCACCACGCTGTCATAGGCCGGGTCCTTCTCGTGGCCATGCGCGTACCACTCGCTGCTGCGGATATGCACCTCGACATTGCCCGCCCAGAGCTGCCCGCCGATGCGCACTTGGGCCTCCACCAGATCGGGGCCGCTGTTCTTGTGCAACCTGCCGGGGCGCAGGACTTCCACCGTGTCACCGTCCATGGTACAGAGGTTCAACGGATCGAACAAACGCTGCTCCCAGATGAACTGGAGCAGTTCTTCGCGGTACGGGAACGACGGGTCGAGCAGCACATCCATCCCACGGTCTTCGGCTACCGTATAGGCTCGCGTGTGGCTCATGGCTGAACGTTCCGGCCCGTTGACCATTTTTCCGTCAAGGCGCGCCGAAGAAGGTAGTTAGTTTTCTCGCATGCGTTCCGCTCCTCTGCTCGGGTGTCTGCTGCTGCCATCGCTTCTGCTCGCGCAGCAGGTGCCCGACACGGTGTTCAAGGCACCGATCACGAAACCGATGTACCCCAGGGACCAAGGCCCTGTGGTCACGCTGGACGAAGCGCATTACAACTTCCACACGCTGGCCGGTCGGTACCGCGCGTTCGGCAACGCGTTGCGCGATGACGGCTATGTGGTCCGGTCCAACGGGGAACCGTTCAGCGCAAAGACACTTGCCACCACCCGGGTCCTGGTGATCGCGAACGCGTTGAGCGAACGCAACGCACAGACGTGGACACTCCCCTGCCCTTCCGCATTCAGCGGTGAGGAGATCACCGCGGTGAAGCGATGGGTGGAACAAGGCGGCTCGCTCTTCCTGATCGCGGACCACATGCCCTTCGCCGGGGCGGCACAGGAACTGGCCGCGGCCTTCGGGTTCACTTGGCTGAACTGCTATGCGCTGGACGAGCGGCACCGCTCACCTGAGCGTTTCTTCCGGGGCGGTGGGCTCGAAGAGCAGGCCATCACCAGCGGGGCACTGACAGGACTTCGGGTCGATACGATCGTGACCTTCACCGGCAGCGCGTTCCAGCTGCCCCGGGAGGCTCTTCCGATCGTGGATCTGGACAGCAACTACGCACTCGTGGAAACAACGGAGGCCGGGAACTTCGCTCAGGGCCTGCCGCAACGCAAAGCCACGGGTTGGTACCAGGGTGCGAGCTTGGAGTTCGGCATAGGCCGCGTGGTTGTTTTCGGTGAAGCCGCGATGTTCAGTGCGCAGCTTTCCGGTGCGCGGTACGGTCCTGTAGGCTTCAACCAGCCGGAAGCCATCGGGAACGTCACGCTGTTGCGGAACATCCTGGCTTGGCTGACAGAGCCGGGGGTCAAATAATACCGCGTGCGGCGAGTTTCTTCGCCATCTCTTCGCGAAGCTCGATAGCAGCGCGACGTGCGGCCGGGATCGCATCCTCTCCTTGGCCCGCGTAAAGAACGCCTCTGCTGCTGTTGATGAGCAGGCCACCGTCCTTCGTCATCGTGGCATCGAGCACAGCGTTGAGGTCGCCGCCCTGCGCACCGACACCGGGCACGAGGAAGAAATGGTCGGGGGCCACCGCGCGCGCTTGCGCCAACACATCCGTACGCGTGGCACCGACGACGAACATCGTGTCATCCGTGGATCCCCATTCCCCGACTTTGATCATCACCCGCTCGAACAAACGATGCTGTTCGGCATCGACGGGCAGGAACTGGAAGTCCAGCGCACCCTCATTGCTGGTGACGCCGAGCACGATCGCCCATTTCCCGCTGCGGCCCAGAAAGGGCGTCACGCTGTCCTTGCCCATGTACGGCGCGATGGTGACGGCATCGAAGCCGAGCTTGTCATAGAACGCTTCAGCGTACTTGCGCGCGGTGTTGCCGATATCGCCGCGCTTGGCGTCAGCGATGATGAAACAATCGCCACGGCTGCGGATGTAGGCCACAGTGGCCTCCAGGTCCGCCCAGCCGTCAACACCGAGCGCCTCGTAGAACGCGAGATTCAATTTGTACGCGACAGCTACGTCATGCGTCGCCTCCACGATCGCCTCGTTGAAGGCGCGCACCGGATGACTTTCCTCGAGGAAGTGCCCGGGCACGAGATGCTCTTCCGTATCGAGCCCCACACAGAGCAGGCTGCGTTTGCGCTTGATGATGCGGACCAGATCGCTGCGTGTCATGTCGATCAGATGATCAGAAAATGAGATGATCAGAGAATGGAATGCCTCCTTGGTGGCAAGAAGCCAGGAGTACGTGTCGTGCCTGCGGCCCGCGGATCATCTGATCGTCTCATCATCTGATCAATTCGCTCCTTCCTTGAGTTTTTCGGTACGGTCCGCGAGCTGCAGCGCATCGATCACATCCTGCAGATCACCGTTCATGATGGCGGGCAGGTTGTGGGCGGTGAACTCGATGCGATGATCGGTAACACGGCTCTGCGGGTAGTTGTACGTGCGGATCTTCGCGCTGCGATCGCCGCTGCTCACCTGGCTTTTCCGGTGCTGCGATTCGGCTTCCTGGATCTTGCGCAGGCCTTCATCGTACAGCTTCGTTCGCAGCATCTGCATGGCCTTCATGCGGTTGCCGAGCTGGCTGCGGTCGGTCTGGCACATCACCACGATGCCAGTGGGAATGTGCGTGAGGCGGACCTTCGTTTCCACCTTGTTCACGTTCTGGCCACCGGCCCCCCCGCTGCGCGCGGTCTCCATCTTCACGTCGCTCTCCTTCACCTCCACATCGAATTCTTCGGCTTCGGGCAACACGGTCACCGTGGCGGCGCTCGTGTGGATCCGCCCCTGCGCTTCGGTCTGCGGAACACGTTGCACGCGATGCACGCCGGCCTCATACTTCAGCACGCCGTACACGCCTTCACCCGTAACGCTGATCACCACTTCTTTGTAGCCGCCGGCAGACCCTTCGCTCACATCGGCCACTTCGACTTTCCAGCCGCGGCCTTCGCAGTAACGCGTGTACATGCGGTAGAGGTCACCGGCGAAAATGCTGGCCTCATCGCCACCGGTACCGGCGCGGATCTCCATGGTGCAGTTGCGCGAATCGTTCGGGTCCTTGGGCACCAGCATGATGCGCACCTCTTCGTCCATGTCATCGAGCTGCGCTTGCAGTTCGCGTTGCTCCGTGCGGGCCATCTCAAGCATCTCCGGATCCTTCTCGGAGCGGAGCATCTCCTTCGCGCCCTGTAACTCTTCGAAGGTGCGCTTGTAGCGGAAGTAGGCTTCCTCGATCGGCGCCAGGTCCCGGTACTCGCGGTTCAGCTGCACGAAGCGCTTCTGGTCCGCGATCACGCTGGGGTCCGCGAGGGATTTGCTCACCTCGGAGCGTCGATCGTGGATCGAGGAGAGTTTTTCGAGGAGGTCGCTCATGGAGGAAGGAACCGCCGATTACGCCGATCTCACAGATTCAATGTCCCTCATATCGGAATGTGCCGTGTTCGCTTGTGAGGACGACCTCTTTCGCAGGAGCAGACTCCACTCGACCGATGACGCGCGCCTCGATACCGAACGAGGCGCTGATGGCGATGATCTCCTGGGCACGGGCTTCGTGCACGTAGAGTTCCATGCGGTGGCCCATGTTGAAGACCTTGTACATCTCCTGCCAGTCGGTGCCGCTCATGCGCTGGATGGCGGCGAAGAGCGGCGGTGTCGGGAAGAGATCGTCCTTTATGATACGAAGTCCTCCAACGAAGTGGAGCACCTTGGTCTGGGCACCACCGCTGCAATGCACCATGCCGTGGATCTCACCGCGCATCCGCAGTAGCACTTCGCGGATCACGGGCGCGTAGGTGCGTGTGGGTGAGAGCACGGCCTTCCCAAAGTCCACGGGTGTTCCGGACAACGGGTCGGTAAGTTTCGCTTGGCCACTGTACACGAGTGCTTCCGGGGTACCAGGATCGAAGGTTTCCGGGAAAGCGTTGGCGAGGGACTTGTCAAAGACGTCGTGTCGCGCGCTGGTGAGGCCGTTGCTTCCCATGCCCGCGTTGTAGGCGTCCTCGTAGTCCGCCTGTCCGAAGCTGGCCAGACCGACGACCACATCACCGGCCTGGATGCGCGAGTTGTCGATCACCTCATCGCGCTTCATTCGGGCGACCACTGTGCTGTCCACGATCACGGTGCGCACCAGATCCCCGACATCGGCCGTTTCGCCGCCGGTGCTGCGTATGCCAATGCCGAGCCCACGCATTTTTTCCAAGAACGCTTCTGTTCCGTCGATGATGGCGCTGATCACTTCACCCGGAATGAGTCGCTTGTTACGCCCGATGGTGCTGCTGAGCAGGATGTTGTCGGTGACGCCCACGCAGAGCAGGTCGTCCAGGTTCATCACCACTGCGTCCTGGGCGATACCGTGCCAGACGCTGATATCGCCGGTGTCTTTCCAGTAAGCGTAGGCCAAGGAACTCTTGGTGCCCGCGCCGTCCGCATGCATCACCAGACAATGCTCGCTGCTGCCAGTGAGGTCATCGGCTACGACCTTGCAGAAGGCTTTGGGGAATAGGCCCTTGTCCAGCTTGACGATGGCCTTGTGGACATCCTCCTTGCCGCTGCTCACGCCCCGTTGCGCGTACCGGTCACTGCTCATGCTGGGTTGAAAAAGAAAAGAGCACCCCGCCAGAACGGGATGCTCTCTTCGAAGGTCTTCACTATTGGTTCGGTGGCGGTACGGGTGTCCCTCCTTCTTTCGGCACGTAGTCAAAGCTGAGCACCTTGAAGTCGGTCCGTCGGTTCTTCTGGTGAGCGGCCTCTTGCTCCTCCTTCGTCTTCATCGCTTTGATATCCGCGTCGGCGACGAGTGGTTCGCTGGCACCCTTGCCCACTGGCACCATGCGCACCGGATCGATACCCTTTGTCACCAGGTAGTTCACACAGGCCTGGGCGCGCTTCTGGCTAAGTTCCATGTTGCCGCCTTTGTACGTGCGCGTATTGCGCGAGTCGGTGTGCGAACGCAACTCGATGATGATGGTAGGGTTCTCCTCCAAGGTCGTGTAGAGCGTTTCCAACGAATCCTTGCCGGGCTGTGTAAGGTCGAACTTGTCCACCTCGTAGAGCACCTGTGGCAGCGGGATGCCCTTGTTCTCGATCACCGGCTGCAAATAATACTCCTTCGCGAAGGTGGTGCTCTCGTTCAGGCCGACCGTCGTGATCTGGTCGTTCACCACCAGGTACTTCTCTTTGCTCGCGCGGATGGTGTAACTGGTGTTCTCCTTGATATAACGGTCCTTCCCGTTCTCGGCGAAATTGAAGCCTCCATTGCCGTCGGTCATCGCGCTGAAATTGCTGCCGTCCGTACCGACCACTTCCACCTTCGTGTCGGGGAGCGGCTGCCCGGTGAGCTTGTCGTAGCAGGTACCCTGCAAAGCGAAGACGAGATTGGGCATCATGAAGCGCCAGATGTCGTCCTGGCCCTTTCCGCCGGGGCGATTGCTGGTGAAGTAGCCTTTCTCCTCGTCGTTATCGAAGACGATGCTGAAGTCGTCCCCGCTGCTGTTGATGGGGCTCTTCATGTTCTCCACATGGCCCCAAGCGTTGTCACCGGTCTTTTCGGCCAGGAAGATGTCCATCCCGCCCATTCCCGGATGTCCGTCACTGCTGAAGTAAAGGTTCCCGTTCGCCCTGAGGAAGGGGAACATATCATCCTTCTTGGTGTTGATCTCCGCCCCGAGGTTGCTGGGTGTTCCGGTCGGCTTGCCGTCCTTGTCCAAACGCACCATCCATACGTCCTTGCCACCCTGGCCCCCCTTCTGGTTGCTGGAGAACAGGAGCAGGCCATCGTCTTTGCTCACCGTAGGATGGCCGAGCTTGGCCTGCACGGAATCCTTCGCATCGATCGGTGGGTGCAGTACCAGCATTTCAGGCTCACTGTAGTTGCTGCCCACCTTCTTGCTCATCCAGATCTCGCAACCGAAGGCCTTCTTCTTCTCATGCTGGCAACGCGTGAAGTACATCACGGTCCGTTTCGCGTTGAACGTAGGGCTGGCCTCGTGCGCGGGCGTATTGATGGTGGGCGGCAGTTTCACCGGCTCGCTCCACTTGCCCAATTTGTCACGGCTGCTCTGGAAGAGGTCCAGAAAACTCTCACCGGCGATGCCGTCCGTTTCCGTGCCCGTGCTCGCCGCGCGACTGCTGGCGAACACCACTTCGTCGTTCTTCTTCACCGAGAACGCGGCACCGTAGTCGTACTGGGGTGTGTTCAGAAGCACCTCGGGATCGGCGGTGTAACGGCTGGGCTGGTCCTTCCAGGTCTGGGCCAGTTGGCACGCGGCCAAGCTCGCATCCGCACGTCCATCACCGGGGTTCTTCTCCTTGTACTTGTTGTAGGCGGCGATGGCCTCGGCGTATTTGCCCTGCTCCTTGAGCGCCTCCCCGATGTAGTAGTAGGTGATGGGGTCGGTGTACTGGGCTTTGTTCGCCTTCTCGTACCAGACCTGCGCGTTCGGCGCATCGCCGAGCGTGCGATAGCACTCCCCGACCTTGAAGATGAGCGCGGCCTTCTCGCTCGCTTTCTTCTCGGTGGTGTAGGCTTTCTTGTAAAGTTCGATCGCGTTGAAGTACTGCCCTGCCTTGAAAGCGGCGTCCGCCTCTTCGGCTTGCTTCCCTTGTGCCACCGCCAAGGTGGTGCATAACAGACTGAAGGTGAAGCAGGCCAAGGTCTTCCTCATGCTCATCATGGTCCGGTTCGATTACTGGTTTGGTGGGCCGGGCGAATGTAAACGAAAGTCCCATTGGGCCGAGTTGCTGCCCAGATGCCGAGTGTCGTTCCGTGCGTTGATGTCTTCCTAGGCCAAAGGTGACCCCTCACCACACAAAGAAAGAGGTGGCCGTGAGCCACCTCCTTCGATCTGATGATCCACGCTCCTCAGCGCGTGAAAAGGAGTTCGCGGAGCTTGGGCAGGGGCCAGAGCTCGTCGTCGATGGTGATCTCGAGCTTGTCGCTGTGGTAGCGGATCTCGTCCAGGAAGGGCTTCACCTGGTCGCAATAGGCGATGGCCTTTTCGCGATGGTTCTCGATGGTGTTGGCCTTTTTGCGGGCTTCGGTCATGGCATCGGTGAGGGACTTGAGCTTGCCCAAGTGCTCGCTGATCCCCTCGATGAGCTCAACCTGCACGGCGGAAGCCTTTGGGGCCTTGTCGGCCCCGAGCACATCCTTCAATCCCCTCACGTTCTCGAGGAGGCGGTTCTGGTAGTTGATGGCGGCGGGGATGATGTGGTTCACGGCCAGATCACCGCACACGCGGCTCTCGATCTGGATCTTGAGCACATAACTGTGCAGTTCGATCTCGTGACGGGCGTCCAGTTCCACCTCGCTCAGCACGCCCATGTCCGCGAAGAGCTTCTTGGTCTCCTTGCGGCCCCATACGTCCAGCGCCCGGGGCGTATCCTGGATGTTGGACAGCCCGCGCTTGGCGGCCTCCTTCCTCCATTCGTCCCCATAACCGTTGCCCTCGAAGCGGATGCTCTTGCTCTCCACGATCAGGTCGCGGATCACACGCAGGATGGCCTCATCCTTCTTGGTCCCCTTCTTGATCAGAACGTCCACCGTCTTTTTGAACTCGCGTAGCTGATTGGCGACGATGGTGTTCAGCACGGTCATGCTGGCGGCGCAGTTGGCGCTGCTGCCCACGGCGCGGAACTCGAACTTGTTGCCCGTGAAGGCGAAAGGGCTGGTCCGGTTGCGGTCCGTATTGTCCAGCATCACCGGTGGGATGCGCCCGATGTCCAGCTTCAACTCGGTCTTGCTGGCGGGGCTCATGGCACCCTTGATGTTCTTCTCCAGCCCGTCGAGCAGATTGGTGAGGTACTCGCCGATGAATACGCTGATGATCGCGGGCGGGGCCTCGTTGGCGCCAAGTCGGTGATCGTTGTTGGCGCTGGCGATGCTGGCCCGCAGCACGTCCGCATGGCTGTGGATGGCTTTGATCGTGTTGACGAAGAAGGCCAGGAACAGCATGTTCTCCTTGGGCGTCTTGGCTGGCCTGAGGAGGTTCTTGCCGGTGTTGGTGGCAAGGCTCCAGTTGTTGTGCTTGCCGCTGCCGTTCACGCCGGCGTAAGGCTTCTCGTGGAAGAGCACGCGGAAATCGTGCTTGCGCGCGGTCTTCTCCATCACGTCCATGAGCAGCATGTTGTGGTCCACGGCGAGGTTCAGTTCCTCGAACACGGGCGCACACTCGAATTGGTTCGGGGCCACTTCATTGTGGCGGGTTTTTACCGGGATGCCAAGCTTCAAGCTCTCGGTCTCGAAGTCGCGCATGAAGGCCTGCGCGCGCTCGGGAATGCTGCCGAAGTAGTGGTCTTCCAACTGCTGGCCCTTTGCGGGACTGTGGCCGAAAAGCGCACGGCCGGTCATCATGATGTCCGGGCGCGCGTAGTAGAGCGCCTCGTCGATGAGGAAGTACTCCTGCTCCCAACCGAGCGTGCAGGTCACTTTGGTCACGTCCTTATCGAAGTACTGGCACACGGCGGTAGCTGCCTCATCCACGGCTTTGATGGCACGCAGCAAGGGCATTTTGAAGTCGAGGGCCTCGCCGGTGTAGCTGATGAAGATAGTGGGAATGCAGAGCGTTCGACCCATGAGGAAGGCCGGGCTGCTAGGGTCCCAGGCGCTGTAGCCACGCGCCTCGAAGGTGTTGCGGATGCCGCCGCTGGGGAAGCTGCTGGCGTCAGGTTCCTGCTGCACGAGCATCCCGCCATCGAAACGTTCGATGCTGCGCCCGTCGCCGATGGGCTCGAAAAAGGCGTCGTGCTTCTCGGCGCTGGTGCCGGTGAGCGGCTGGAACCAGTGCGTATAGTGCGTCGCCCCCTTGCTGGCGGCCCATTCCTTCATGCCACTGGCCACCTGATCCGCCAGCTTACGCTCGATCCGCGAGCCTTGATGGATGGCTTGACGCACGGCGAAGTAGGCGTCCTCGGTCAGGAACATCCGCATGGCCTCCTCATTGAACACACTGCTGCCGAAGTATTCGCTGATGCGGTGGCTGGGCAATTCAACGTGTTTCGGCCGGCGATCCAGGACATCGGCCAATGCCTTGGCGCGCAAATGGGGGGTGGGCATGGGATTTTGTCGATTTATGGCCGCAAAGGTATCTGGCGAAGGGGGTCGGGGGCAAAGTTCTGTCCTTTCCATCTTTCAACAAGCGAGAAATGAGGGAGGTGCACAGAAAATCACAGATGCAGCGGCAGTGGATACCTCGCGGTTCACCTCGTGCGAAAAACCTCTGTTGATATGCCGAGACCTAC
>JAGODO010000293.1 GCA_017998165.1 Flavobacteriales bacterium
TCGCGCAGAAGAAGGCGGAAGCGAACACCATCATGCGCCGCGAGGAAACGGCGAGCACGCGCAGCTTGCTGAACACCGCGAAGCTGATGGAGGACAACGCCATGCTCTTCAAGCTGAAGGAGATGGAGTACGTGGAGAAGATCGCCGAAAAGGTCGGTGCCATCACCATCAGCGGTAACGCCAAGGTCCTGGACCAGCTGAAGGAGCTGTTCAGCGCGGGTAAGGGTCCTTGATCAGTAGGGATGGTATCGCTGCGCGCGATAGCAGCGGTGCCGTCCCGAACGATCCATCAGTAGCTCAATGGACCAGAGCGCCTCGCTACGAACGAGGAGGTTGGGAGTTCGAGTCTCTCCTGGTGGTCGAGTGACGGAGATGAAGCGCGCGGTGGACGCACCGCGCATTTCACCGGCTCTTGTGAGCCACTATCAGAAGCTGAAAACGGATGGCAGTATCCCGACTTGCCTCGGGAAGGTTGAAGGTTCGAGTCCTTCCTGATGGTCGAATTGCCAGGTCGTCTAACGGCAGGACAGCGGTTTTTGGAGCCGCCTATGCTGGTTCGAATCCAGCCCTGGCAACACATATGGTGGGTTCGTCTAGTCGGCCAAGGACATCACTCTTTCGAAGTGAATACGCGGGTTCGAATCCCGCACCCATCACGCAAGGGAACGTAGCTCAGTGGTAGAGCGACTGCTTGTTAAGCAGATGGTCGAAGGTTCGATCCCTTCCATTCCCTCCACGGTGCCGTAGTTGAGCGGTACAATTTCCGGTTGTCTCCCGGAAGGCACGGGTTCGATCCCCGTCGGCACCGCATTCGATCCGTAGCTCAATGGTAGAGCGGCTGCCTGATGCGCAGCGGGTTCCTGGTTCAAGTCCGGGCGGATCGACGGAAGGAGTTACTGGCCTAGAGGTCGTAAGGAAGACTACCCGCCTCTTAAGCGGAAGGTCCCGGTTCGAGTCCGGGTGGGCCAACAACACGCGTATGGACGATGCATGCATCGTCCATACCGTCCTGGAAGAGCAGCTCTATGGTAGAGCGGCCGGTTGAAGCCCGGCAGGTGATGGTTCAATTCCATCCTCTTCCACTTGGAAGTGCGCCAGCGATGGAGCCCCGGAGTCGCATCCGGGGTGGGACGGTCCGTAAAACCGGTGCCCTTGGGCTAAGTGGGTTCGAATCCCGCGACTTCCACGAACATGCTGGGTGTGGTGCAATGGTAGCACGGCTGCTTGTGAGGCAGTAGGCATGGGTTCGATCCCCATCATCCGACCGAATAGTCATGGGACAGTACACGCATAAAGGACAGAGCGCTGAGCAACGCGCCCACCTGCTCGCTGAGCAACGCGAGCGGGATGCGGCGTTCAAGCGTTCGTTGAAAGCTGCCCGCGCGGGACGGAACCATTTTGCCCGCGTGCTGGAGGAGCTCTGTGCTTCTCCGGAGGCACCGCTCACCCTCACGCGTCCGCGTGACCAGCTCATCCAGTACGGGTTCAAACAGCTCAATGTGCTTTCTGCACGGAAGGTCTTTCGGGATCTCCTCCTCCACGTATTGGAGGAAGGTTGTGAAGCACTTATCGAGCATCCACCGTACCTCCATGGTCTTTGCCACATGGCGGCGAAGTACAAGTGCTTGGTGCGAAGCCCAAAGGGTTGGTCGCGTCCGAGCCGGAACATGCACAAGCAGTTCTCCTCCCTGTTGCGGCATTGCTTCACCCACTACCCCGTGCCGGAGTTCCTGGACCAGGCTTGGTGCGAGCCGAACGCGCGCGATGCCCGGAACTGGTTCACAGACATCGGCAACGGCCGGAACATCCGGGAGAGCGAAGGCTTGCCGTTCGTGATGACCAAGCGCATGGCCCATCAGTTCTTGCAGGCGCCGGGCGACCTGCGCGTGGAGGAAGCACTGCGCTGGGCGCAGGTGACCGGCCAGTTCGGCGACCCTCGTTTGGCCCGTGGGATCATCCCGTCCCGCCTCGGCCGCATGGAGTTCGCGAACGAAGCCTACTGGTCCGACGCCATCCGTTTCTTCATCCGCCAGCCGTTGATGGACCCCGCCAAGCTGAGCGAGGTCGTGGACTTCCTGGACGATCGGCTGCGCGCGGGTGCTGCTATTGGCCTGGTCGGGCGCACGGCAGCTTCCTTGGTCCGTTTATCCGACGATTGGCACCGGATGGCCCCGCGGATCGCCGGGACACCGATCGTCCGGGAGTGGATCCCCTGTTCCATCCAGGGCGTCGGGTTCACCACGGGAAAGGAAATGGACCGCGTCAACTGGAAGGTGTTCGAGCTGCTCACCGTGCATGCCCTCACCGATGAAGGCCGGGCCATGCGCCATTGCGTAGGCTCCTATGCTTGGTCGTGCGTGAACCGTTCCACCGCCATCTTCTCCATCGCAGCAGAGGATGCGGCCGGCAACATCAAGCGTATGGCCACCATCGAGGTGAGCCTGAAGACAATGCGCGTGGTGCAGGCGAAGGCCAGACAGAACGACCCCATCAAGTCCTCGGTGCGCGCCATCCTGGAGCGCTGGTCTGAGCGCGAGGGCTTGACCATTTCCGAACATCTTTAACCCCCCACCGGCATGGTGGAATTCCCATGAAAGGCTTGAAACTCCGAGGCAACGACCTGATCGACCTGGGCTACCCCGAGGGGCGCGCCATCGGTATCGCCATCAACGTGGTGCTGAAATACCACCGCAAGTGGAGCACCGAAGAAGTACATGAATTGCTCAAGCGGATCCTCGCGGACCCGAAGGCGTACATGGAGCATGAGCTCTATGCGCCCATCGCGGACGCGTTGACCGGCCGCGACCGCAAGACCGAAGCGCAACATGCCCTCGTGCCGCGCAAAGAGTACCGCACCTACGGAAGCGAGCACATCGAGCAAGGGGCCATCCACCAGATGGAGGTGGCCATGAAGCTGCCCGTGACGGTGGCCGGTGCCCTCATGCCCGACGCGCACCAGGGCTATGGCCTGCCCATCGGTGGCGTGCTCGCCGTGGAGAACGCGGTGATCCCGTACGGCGTGGGCGTGGACATCGGTTGCCGCATGTGCTTGAGCATCTTCAACATCGCACCGGAGGTAATGGAGCAGAACCGTGCGGACTACAAGCGCCTGCTGGTCGAGCACACACGCTTCGGCCGTTCCGTGCACGAGAGGCGCATGGACGATCCCGTGCTGGAGCGCAATGAGTTCAACACCATTCCCGTGGTGAAGCACCTGAAGGACCGCGCATGGACGCAGATCGGTTCCAGTGGGAGCGGCAACCACTTCGTGGAGTTCGGCGTGGTGGAGCTTACGGATGCCGGGAACGAGTTCAAGTTGCCGGTCGGCCACTACCTCGCGCTGCTTTCGCACAGCGGCTCGCGCGGCATGGGCGCGGGCATCGCGCAACACTACACGCGCGTTGCTAAGGATCTCTGCAAGTTGCCGGATGAAGCGCAGAACCTCGCGTGGCTTTCGCTCGACAGCGCGGAAGGGCAGGAGTATTGGCTCGCGATGAACCTCGCAGGTGACTTCGCCTCCGCGTGCCATCACCAGATCCACAAGCGCATCGCGAAGGCGCTGGGGGAGAAGCCGGCCGCCATCGTGGAGAACCACCACAACTTCGCGTGGAAGGAGATCCATGGAGGGCGTGAGCTCATCGTTCACCGCAAGGGCGCGACGCCTGCGGGCAAGGGGGTGCTCGGTGTGATCCCCGGCAGCATGACCGCGCCCGGCTACATCGTGCGCGGTACGGGTGTGGCGGAGAGCATCAGCTCGGCAAGTCACGGCGCTGGGCGTACCATGAGCCGCACGAAAGCGAAGGAGACGATCGATCCGAAGAGCGTGAAGCAGCACTTGGCCAAACACGGCATCGACCTGATCGGTGGCGGGCTGGACGAAGCACCCACGGCCTACAAGGACATCGCCACGGTGATGAACAGCCAGCGCGAGCTGGTGGAGATCATCGGCTCCTTCACGCCGAAGGTGGTGCGCATGTGCGGCGACGGCAGCGCTGCGGAGGATTGAGGGTCGTTCTCCGCTACGGGCATGGTGCTCTCTTGCTTGGAACGCCACCGCCGGGCGACCTTTATCGGGCAGGAGGCGGGAGGGAAGCGCACGGTCCTGTCAGGCAGCCGCGAGCACGTCCCTCCGCCCAGCACCGGTCTGGACTGCTGCATCTCCACGAGGCTTTGGCAATTCGCCGATCGGCCCAATGACGGGCACGGCGTGATGCCGACCACCGCGGTCTCCCCCACGATCGAGGATATCGTTCACGGGCGTGATCCGGTCATGGAGTCAGCGCTCCGCGCATTGGAATAGCGCAGCGCCGATCATCGATCCAGGGTTTTCAAGGAGATGTACGACGTCACCTTTCGCGTCGTTGTGCATTTACGAGTAAGCGGTCATCCCCGCTGAGACCTGTCCGACACCCATCGATCAATACCCATGCGACACGTCATCCTCACCCTCTTCATCCTGCTGTCCTGTGCAGCGGACGCCGGTACGAACCACCTGGAACTGCTGATCCACTTCGAGAAGGACCGACCCGAGCTGACGTCCGCCGCGCGGGGGCAACTCGATCTTTTCTTGAAGGAATGCCCGCTGGAAGGGGAGTATGCATTCACCCTGAACGGCCACACGGACAGTGATGGGAGCGATGACTACAACAACCGGCTGTCCGAGGCGCGTGCCCTTGCGGTGATGAGATACCTGCTGGACCGCGGCATTCCCGCTGATGTCGTGCATGTTGCCCACAGCGGCGAGTCGACGCCGATCCGTCCGAACTCCC
>JAGODO010000294.1 GCA_017998165.1 Flavobacteriales bacterium
CTCTTCCACATCGGGGAGACGCCGATCAACCTGCGCAACCTGATCATGTTCTTCGGCGGCCTCTTCCTGCTGTACAAGGCGGTGAAGGAGATCCACGAGAAGCTGGAAGGCGGGGAAGAACATGCCACGCCCGCTGACGCGAAGAAGGCCTTCGGCGCGCTGGTGGTGCAGATCCTGTTGGTGGACGCGGTATTCTCTTTCGACAGCATCGTCACGGCCATCGGGTTGGCAGACCATGTGGAGATCATGATCGTAGCGGTGATCATCGCGATGATCGTCATGTTCTTCTTCGCCAACACGATCAGCAAGTTCATCGAGAAGCACCCGGCCTTGAAGATGCTCGCCCTGTCCTTCTTGGTGATGGTGGGCTTCATGCTCTTCTTCGAGGGCCTGCACCCCTTCCATCACAGCGAGATACCGAAGGGCTATGCCTATGTGGCCATGGCCTTCAGCTTCGGGGTGGAACTGCTGAACATGCGGTCGCGCAAACACGTGGTGAAGCTGAACAAGTAGCCGCTGTCGGTTGTCGGTCACCGGTGTGGGCGTGGACGCATCGGGTCCCGGATGGTCAGTGATCCGTCATGCGGGACGTTGCTTTTGACCGGCGGTGTGCAGTGGGTCTTCAGCGCATCTTCGGAAGCCTGACAACCGACAACTGACTGGTCGCCCTGCCCACTAGTGGTGGTTCCGTCCTCCGGGCTTGGTCATCCGGTGGCAACGGGGCAACTTCGTGAGCGCGCAGATCGACCGATGGAACCCGAGATCCCGACCCACACCCTGGAGCACGAGCATGGGCGCCCCGTGAGCTTCGAGCGCATCGTGAAGACCGATGGCGAGGTGCGCAACAGCGTACACCGGCACGACTACAATGAGCTCTTCGTTTTCGCGAACGGATCGGGCACGCACATGATCGACCTGAAGCCGCACGACCTGATGACACCTTGTGTGCATGTGGTACGCGGTGGCCAGGTGCATCACCTCGTGCGCGGTGGCGAGATGGAGGGCTTCGTTCTGATGTTCGCGCCGAGCACCCTGAGCGATCCGATGCGCCGACAGGACGCGCAGACCGTGTTCGACGGCATGGACCACACGCCGGGCCTGCCGCTCGATGCGCACAAGCTCTCGATCCTGTACGAATTGGCCGCCATGTTGGAGAATGAGCGCGGCGATGGCGATGCGCAGACGCATGTCCAGGAGGGCTACTTGGGCATCATGATCGCGAAGTGCGCGCGCTGGTGGCGTGAGCGTATGCCGGACGAAAGCGCGCGGGATGCGGTGCAGAGCGATCTCGTGCAACGCTTCCGGGCACTGGTGGACAAGCATTACCTGGAGTTCGACCAGGTGCGTGACTACGCGGACAAGCTGCGCGTGACGCCGGGCCACTTGAACGATGTGGTGCGTGCGCGATCGGGCACCACGGCCAGCGCCATGATCGATGCGCGGCGGTTGCTGGAGGCCAAGCGCCTGCTGTTGCACAGCACGATGAGCGTGAAGGAGTCCGGCTATACCATCGGGATGAAGGACCCGGCGTACTTCACGCGGTGGTTCAAGAAGTTGGAGGGCGTCTCTCCGGTGGAGTTCCGCACCACCATCCGCGATCGGTACAAGTGAGGCCGCGATCCGTCCATTGAGGAAGGCGTGTGAACGGAGGATGTTTGCGCCCACAAACCCGGCCCCGATCCATGTTCCGTATATCCCGACTTCCTTTGGCGCTCATGCTGGCCGCGATGCCCGTGGCGCTCATCGCCAACAACATCACGGTGAGCAACGTGACGCTTATCGGACAAGTGCCGGCGAGCGATACCTGGCAGGTGCAGTTCGACATCAGCTGGGAGAACGGTTGGCGAACGAGCACGGCCGAGGCGAACCACGATGCGGCCTGGGTCTTCATCAAGTTCAGGGCCGGCTTGGACCCGACCTGGCGGCACGCCACCCTGAGCGGCGGTGGCCATGTGGGACCGCTCGCACCGGCCAGCGATCTGAAGGGTGCTTTCATCCGGCGCAATACCGACGGCATCGGCAACTTCAGCAGCGCGGGCGTTCAACTCCGGTGGAACTACGGTGCCAGCGGTGTAGCGGACAACGACATCATCGAGGTGCGCGTGCTCGCCATCGAGATGGTGCTGGTCCCTCAAGGGGCTTTCGTGGTGGGCGATGGCACCTCCACCGGGATCGAGCGCCAATTCGAGGCAGGCAACACGGGCGCACCGTTCACCATCGCCTCCGAAGCCGCATTGACCCTCGGCGGTACGGCGGCGACCAATTTGTGCAACCACAACAACGTGACCACTGGCGGCGGCGGCAATGATGACTTCAACTATACCACCACCACCACGTTGCCAGCGGCATTCCCGAAGGGGTTCAACGCGTTCTACATGATGAAGTACGAATGCACGCAGGGGCAGTACGTGGACTTCCTGAACATGCTGACGGCCACGCAGGCCTCGGCGCGATTCGTGGGCATGGCGCCGTTCCCGGGGGTCGGCGGGCTCACGATCGATGATACGGGCACCGCTCCAGAACTGTATGTGACCACCACGCCGGAGCGCGGCTGTGGAATGATCGCGCTGGCCGATCTGCTGGCGTACGCCGATTGGACGGCGTTGCGGCCGATGAGCGAACTGGAGTTCGAGAAGGCCTGCCGCGGCAACCGGCCCGCAGTGGCGAACGAATACGCCTGGGCAACGACCGGCTTGCGCGGTTCCCAATACACGGTCACGAACGCGGGCGCAACGAATGAAACGGTGAACGCCATCGGCACGGAGGGCAACGCCAACATCCAAGGGCTCATCATCCCGGCCCGCCCCCTGCGTACGGGTATTTTTTCGGGCAGCCTGGTCGCACCGGACCGTCAAGCTTCCGGGGCGGGCTACTATGGCGCGATGGAACTTTCGGGCAACCTGGACGAACTGACGATCAGTGCGGGCACCGCGATCGCCCGGACGTTCACGGGAGGGCATGGTGACGGTGCGCTCACGGCGACCGGTCTTGCGGACGTGGCGGGATGGCCGTCCACAGGAGGCCCGATCGCCATGCGCGGATCAGGGTTCAACAATGCTTCGGCACCGGTCACCAACAGGCTGAGAGTGTCCAGCCGTTTGTTGCCGAACCAGCCCGCCAACGCGACTTCTGATGGGGGGATCCGCTTGTGCCGATTGCCATGAGCCGCACCGCGAACACGATACCGCTCACCGTCAACAACATGAACCACGCGTTCGTCCTGGCCGGTCTGCTCGCCGCATCGCCGGTCATGGCCCAGAACAATGCCATTTTCCAAGGAGGTGTCGGGGATGGTTATGACCGGAACGGCATGTCCCAGTCGATCAGTACCACAGGGATCTGCACCGGCGGCAGTGGCGATGGGTACGTGCTGGGAGGCTTCTCGCAACCGGTGAGTACGGCGGGGGTCTTCGCCGGTGGCCAAGGTGATGGTTACGCGCGCACCGCGTTCGCCCAGGTTTTCAGTACCGCCGGGATCTTCAGCGGCGGCATCGGCGATGGATACAACAGGAACACCGGGGTCAGCGTTCGCGCGAGCGTGCAGACCCTGGCCTTGCTGGAAGGGCCATGGAATACGGGCAGCCAGGCGATGAACGACAACCTGCGCGTCGCCGGACTGATCCCGCTCGTTGAGCCTTACACCGCCATGGGCTATGCGCAAGCGGGCGGCGGCGGTGGCGAAAGCACCACGCTGGCGACCATCTCGAACGTCGGGGCCATCGACTGGGTGCGCGCTGAACTGCGCGACGGGTCCAACCCGGCCTCACTGCTGGCCGTTCGCCACGCCCTCGTGCAACCCAACGGCTACCTCATCGACCCGGCCACGGGGGATGACTTCATCCAATTCAACGTACTGCCGGGGAACTACTACGTGGTGGTCCGGCACCGCAACCACTTGGGTGTGATGACCTCGGTCCCCATCACCCTTTCCGCGAGCGCGGCCGAGGTGGACTTCACCTCCTCCGCAACGGCCACCTTCGGCAGCAACGCGCGCAAGACCATTGGAACGGTGCAGGTGCTTTGGGCGGGCGATGTCACCGGGAACCGCCAGATCACGTACACCGGATCGGCCAACGACCGCGACCCCATCCTCGTGTCGGTGGGAAGCACCACGCCGAACAACATCCTCACCGCGCAGTACAGCACGCGCGACGTGAACATGGATGGCACGGTGAGGTACACGGGCTCACAGAACGACCGCGATCCCATCCTGGTGAACGTGGGCAGCACGACGCCGAACAACACGCGCACGGAGCAGGTGCCGTAGGGACAAGTTGACAGTGGAAAGTCGCAAGTGGGCCGCTGATGCGCGGCTTTCCACTTACCACTTTCAACTTGTCACTCGCTCCCGGAGAAGACGTACTGGACCAGGTTGGCGCCCATCTGCAGGGCTTTCTTGCGGTTCTCCTCGCTGTCATTGTGGACACCGGCATCCTCCCAGCCATCGCCCAGGTCACATTCGACGTCGTAGAAGCACACAAGGCGGCCTTCCCAGAACAATCCGAAACCCTGCGGGGCTTTGCCATCGTGTTCGTGGACCTTTGGAAGCCCGCGCGGGAAGTCGAACTTCTGGTGATAGACCGGATGCGCGAACGGCAGTTCGGTGAACTCCAGCTCGGGGAGCACCGTCTTCATCGCCGGACGGATGAATTTGTCCAGACCGTAGTTGTCGCTGATGTGCAGGAAGCCTCCACCAACGAGGTAGTTCCGGAGGTTCTGGGCCTCCTGCGCGCCGAAGACGATGTTGCCGTGGCCGGT
>JAGODO010000295.1 GCA_017998165.1 Flavobacteriales bacterium
ACGCCGACCGTATCGTGATCGACTACAAGCGCAACGAGGACGAGCGCACCGTGAGCTTCGATGGTGATGAGAAAGAGTACAAGATCACCAAGTTCATGAAGACCAACCAGAGCACCTGCATGAACCTGCGACCGGTCGTCCGCAAGGGCGAGAAGGTCACCAAGGGGCAGACGCTCGTGGAAGGCTACAGCACCCAGGAAGGCGAACTGGCCATCGGCCGCAACCTGCTGGTGGCCTTCATGCCGTGGAAAGGCTACAACTTCGAGGATGCCATCGTGATCAGCGAGCGCGTGGCCCGGGAGGACATGTTCACCTCGATCCACATCGATGAGTACATCATGGAGGTGCGCGACACCAAGCGCGGCCTCGAGGAGCTCACGAGCGACATCCCGAACGTCTCGGAAGAAGCGACCAAGGACCTCGATGAGAACGGCCTGATCCGCATCGGCGCCGAGATCAAGGAGGGCGACATCCTCATCGGCAAGATCACGCCGAAAGGAGAGACCGATCCCAGCCCGGAAGAGAAACTGCTGCGCGCCATCTTCGGCGACAAGGCCGGTGATGTGAAGGACGCTTCGATGAAGGCTCCGCCAAGCGTGAAGGGCGTGGTGATCGACAAGAAACTGTTCAGCCGCGCGATCAAGGACAAGAAGAGCAAGGGCAACGAGAAGGACATCCTGGACCGCATCGACAAAGAGCAGGACAAGGAGCTCGGTGACCTGAAGAACCTGTTGATCGACAAGTTGATGACGCTCATCGGCGGCCTCAACAGCAACGGCGTCAACAACAAGTACAAGGAGGAGCAGGTGAAGAAGGGCACCAAGTTCAGCCCGAAGACCCTGCAGGCCATCGACTTCATCACCGTGGATCCCACGGACTGGACCTCGGAGAAGAAAGTGAATGAACTGGTCCGCCAGCTCATCCACAACTGGTCCATCCGACACAGCGACATCAGCGGTGCCTACAAGCGGAAGAAATTCCAGGTGAGCATCGGCGACGAACTGCCCGCAGGTATCGTGAAACTGGCCAAGGTCTACATCGCCGCGAAGCGCAAGCTGACCGTGGGCGACAAGATGGCCGGCCGCCACGGCAACAAGGGTATCGTTGCCAAGATCGTCCGCGACGCCGACATGCCTTACCTGGAGGACGGTTCTCCGGTGGACATCGTGCTGAACCCGCTGGGCGTGCCTTCCCGCATGAACTTGGGCCAGATCTACGAGACCGTTCTCGGCTGGGCCGGCATGAAGCTGGGCCGCAAGTACGCCACGCCGATCTTCGATGGTGCCACCATTGATGAGATCAACAAGGAGACCGACGAGGCCGGCATCCCGCGCTTCGGCAAAACCTACCTGACGGACGGAGGCACGGGCGATCGCTTCGACCAGCCCGCTACCGTCGGTGTGATCTACATGCTGAAGCTCGCCCACATGGTGGACGACAAGATGCACGCGCGTTCCATCGGACCTTACTCGCTCATCACGCAGCAACCGCTGGGTGGTAAGGCCCAGTTCGGTGGCCAGCGTTTCGGGGAGATGGAAGTGTGGGCACTCGAAGCATTCGGTGCCGGCCACATCCTGCAGGAGATCCTCACCGTGAAGAGCGATGACGTGATGGGCCGCGCCAAGGCCTACGAGGCCATCGTGAAAGGGGAGCCGCTGCCCGCCCCGGGCATCCCCGAATCGTTCAACGTGCTGCTCCACGAATTGCGTGGCCTGGCATTGAACGTGAGCCTGGAGACGAACGAAACCGAGAAAGTCTAACGTCGAGCCGAACCCATGACCATGATGAAGAAAGAGGTGAAGCTCACCTCGCAGTTCGACAAGATCGTCATCAGCCTGGCCAGTCCGGAGCAGATCCTGGAGCGCAGCCACGGCGAGGTGATCAAGCCGGAAACGATCAACTACCGCACCTACAAGCCCGAGCGTGACGGCCTTTTCTGCGAACGCATTTTCGGTCCCGTGAAGGACTTCGAATGCCATTGCGGCAAGTACAAGCGCATCCGCTACAAGGGTATCGTGTGCGACCGTTGCGGTGTGGAGGTGACCGAGAAGAAGGTGCGCCGAGAACGCATGGGCCACATCCAGCTCACCGTGCCCGTCGCGCACATCTGGTATTTCCGCAGCCTGCCGAACAAGATCGGCTACCTGCTGGGCCTGCCCACCAAGAAGCTCGACCAGATCATCTACTACGAGCGTTACGTGGTGATCAACGCCGGTGGTGCCAAGAACAAGGAGGGCGTTCCCCTGAACTACCTCGACTTCCTCACCGAAGAAGAGTACCTCGACATCCTCGAGCAGGTAGGAAAGGACAACCAGTACCTGGACGACGCCGATCCCAACAAGTTCATCGCCAAGATGGGCGCTGAGAGCTTGTACGACCTGCTGCGCCGCTTGGACCTGGACAGCGTGAGCTACGACCTGCGCCACAAGGCCAACACCGAGACCAGTCAGCAGCGCAAGAACGAAGCGCTGAAGCGCCTGAACGTGGTGGAAGCCTTCCGCGACGCGAACAGCCGCCGCGAGAACAAGCCCGAGTGGATGATCATCAAGGTCGTCCCCGTGATCCCGCCCGAACTGCGCCCGCTCGTCCCCTTGGACGGTGGCCGTTTCGCTACCTCCGACCTGAACGACCTCTACCGCCGTGTGATCATCCGCAACAACCGCTTGAAGCGATTGATGGAGATCAAGGCGCCGGAGGTGATCCTGCGCAACGAGAAGCGCATGCTCCAGGAGGCCGTCGACAGCCTCTTCGACAACAGCCGCAAGAGCAGCGCCGTGAAGAGCGAGAGCAATCGCCCGCTGAAGTCATTGAGCGACTCGCTCAAGGGCAAGCAGGGCCGCTTCCGCCAGAACCTGCTCGGTAAGCGTGTGGATTACAGCGCGCGTTCCGTGATCGTGGTGGGACCCGATCTCAAACTGCACGAGTGCGGCCTGCCGAAGGACATGGCGGCCGAACTCTTCAAGCCGTTCATCATCCGCAAGCTGATCGAGCGCGGCATCGTGAAAACGGTGAAGAGCGCGAAGAAGATCGTGGACAAGAAGGAGCCCGTGGTGTGGGACATCCTGGAGAACGTGCTGAAGAGCCATCCTGTGCTCCTCAACCGTGCACCGACCCTGCACCGCTTGGGTATCCAGGCCTTCCAGCCGAAGCTCATCGAGGGCAAGGCCATCCAGCTGCATCCGCTGGTTACCACCGCCTTCAACGCTGACTTCGACGGTGACCAGATGGCCGTACACGTGCCCCTTGGCCACGCCGCCATCCTGGAGGCGCAGCTCCTCATGCTCGCCAGCCACAACATCCTGAACCCGGCCAACGGCGCGCCTATCGCGGTGCCCAGCCAGGACATGGTGCTCGGCCTCTACTACATCACCAAGGGCCGCAAGAGCGACGAAGGCCGCAAGATGAAAGGTGAGGGCCGTGTGTTCTACTCCAGCGAGGAGGTCACCATCAACTACAACGAGGGCGGTATCGACCTGCACGCCTGGATCAAGGTGCGCTGGGCCGATCCCAAGACCGGCAAGACGCAACTCATCGAGACCACCGTGGGCCGTGTGCTCTTCAACGATGTGGTGCCCGATGAAGTGGGCTACATCAACGAGCTGCTCACCAAGAAATCGCTGCGCGACATCATCGGCCGCGTGATGAAGGAGTGCGGCACGGCGAAGGCCGCGAAGTTCCTCGACGACATCAAGGACCTGGGGTTCATGAGCGCCTTCCGCGGCGGCCTGTCCTTCAACCTGATGGACGTGGTGGTGCCGGACGAGAAGGACAAGCTGGTGAAGGCCGCGCAAACGGAGGTGGACGAAGTGTTGGGCAACTACAACATGGGTCTGATCACCAACAACGAGCGCTACAACCAGACCATCGACATCTGGACCCACACCAACAGCAAGCTCACGTTCAACTTGATGGAGCGCATCAAGAAGGACAACCAGGGCTTCAACTCCATCTACATGATGATGGACTCCGGTGCCCGCGGTTCCAAAGAGCAGATCCGCCAGCTCTCCGGCATGCGGGGACTGATGGCCAAGCCACAGAAGAGCGGCGGCGGCGGCGGTCAGGACATCATCGAGAACCCCATCCTCTCGAACTTCAAGGAAGGCCTGTCCATCCTCGAGTACTTCATCTCCACCCACGGTGCCCGTAAGGGTCTGGCCGATACCGCGCTGAAGACCGCCGATGCCGGTTACCTCACGCGTCGTCTCGTTGACGTGGCGCAGGACGTGGTGATCACCAGCGACGATTGCGGAACGCTCCGCGGCCTCGTGGCCACGGCCTTGCGCAAGAACGAGGAGATCGTGGAATCCCTCTACGACCGCGTGCTGGGCCGCAGTGCCGTGCATGACGTGTACCATCCGCAGACCGGCGACCTGTTGGTGGCCAGCGGCAACAACATCACCGAGGACATCGCGCGCGCCATCGCGGACAGCCCCATCGAAGAGGTGGAGATCCGCAGCGTGCTCACCTGTGAGCAGCGCCACGGAGTGTGCGCCAAATGCTACGGCCGCAACCTCGCGACCGGTCGCATGGTGCAATTGGGCGAGGCCGTCGGTGTGATCGCCGCCCAGTCCATCGGTGAACCCGGTACACAGCTTACCCTCCGGACCTTCCACGTCGGTGGTGTGGCGGGCAAGATCACCGAGGACAGCCAGATCGTGGCCAAGTACGACGGCAAGCTCGAGATCGACGAGTTGCGCACGGTGA
>JAGODO010000296.1 GCA_017998165.1 Flavobacteriales bacterium
CCCGGTTCGTTCAGCGCGCAGCGCGTCATTGGCACTGGGGACGTCGGACTGCGCTCCGCGCGCCCTGCGGACCTGAATGGCGATGGCGTACTGGATGTGTTGACGGCTTCAGCTGTGAAGAATTCGATCAGTTGGTATGCGGGCTACGGTTCGGGCGATTTCGGTTCTCAAGTGATCATCGCGGAGGATGCCACGAACGCCACGGTCGCGTTGCCGGCGGACCTTGATGGCGACGGAGACAACGATGTATTCGTCGCATTGCAAACGGACGAGCCGCTCAGGTGGTACTCCAATCTGGGCGATGGAACCTTCTTGCCTGCGGAGTACATCCCGGGGACCGGCCCAAGTCCAAGGGATGCTGCTGTCGCGGACGTCGATGGGGATGGGGATAGTGACCTCGTAGTGGTTACTTATGGCGATAGCGCGATTGTTTGCTATTTGAATGACGGTACGGGCGGATTCCCTGAAATGGAGGTAGTGGCGACCGGTCAATGGTATCCGGACCGGGTGCGGCTTGCTGACCTCGATATGGATGGAGACCTGGATGTGCTTGCCAGTTGTACATATGACGATATCATGCTCTGGTGCCCGAACGATGGTAGTGGAACATTTGGGGACCCTATCTTTCTTCCCTACCCATTTTATGGTGCGGCGGACATTTCGCCGGTGGATGTTGATGGCGACGGGGACCTGGATATCGTGACTTGCGACTATGCGGACAACAAGCTGGCCACACTGGTCGACGAGGGTTCAGGCTTGTTCTCATCGACAACGGTCTATGACGGACAGTTTGAGAATCCTTTCCGGGTTGCGACAGGGGACCTTGACGGGGATGGAAAACCAGATGCTGTGGCCGCGGCTTCGGGAACCCTGGTCTGGTACCCGAACGTCGCGTCTGTTGGCCTTCAAGAGCGCCTAACCGTTGATATGAGCTTGTTCCCGGTGCCCATGGACCAACAATCTACACTTACTACCCTTCGACCCTTGGATGACGAGGATATTATCCGCATCACCGACTCATACGGACGACTGGTGCGGATTTCGCGGGGAAGCGGATCAACCTCAACCGTGATAGAGCGTGCTGGACTATCACCGGGAGTTTATTGCCTGAGCATCGGCCGCAACCCCGACCCGCCGAGGTCCCTTCTCTTCGTTGTCAATTGAACCGGCTGTTTTTGGGGCGGTGATGCTCTTGGGGTTTCCGAGCGCTGTCATGGTGTGAGGATCTGACGGCGCGGCTACCTTCCCCGCCATGCAATTCACCGCCGCCCAGATCGCCCAGCTCCTCCAAGGCACCGTGGAAGGGGACCCCAACGCTACCGTGTCGCGACTTTCCAAGATCGAGGAAGGCGGGCCGGGTTCGCTATCGTTCCTGGCGAACCCCGCCTACACGCAGTACGTGTACCACACCACGGCCAGCGTGGTCATCATCGGCGAGGACTTTCCGCTCACCGCCCCGGTGAAGACCACACTCGTTCGGGTGGCGGATGCGCAAGGCGCCTTCGCCAAGGTGCTGGAGATGTACAACACCATCAAGCTGGACAAGAAGGGTGTTTCACCGCAGGCCGCCATTGCGGACACGGCCAAGCTTGGCGAGAACTGCTACGTGGGCGCGTTGGCTTTCCTCGGCGAGAACGTGAAGCTGGGGAACAATGTGAAGATCTACCCGCAGTGCTATGTGGGCGACAACGTGACCATTGCCGACAACACCACGCTTTTCGCCGGCGTGAAGATCTATTCGGATTGTGTGATCGGGGCGAAGTGCATCATCCACAGCGGCACGGTGATCGGCAGCGACGGGTTCCGCTTCGCGACCGGTCCGGATGGTGGTTCCAAGATCCCGCAGATCGGCAACGTGGTGATCGAAGACGACGTGGAGATCGGCGCGAACTGCGCGATCGATCGGGCGACACTCGGTAGTACGATCCTACGGAAAGGAGTGAAGTTCGACAACCTCATCCACATCGCGCACAACGTGGAGGTGGGTGAGAACACGTACTACGCGGCGGGCGGCGTGGTGGCGGGCTCCACCAAGATCGGCAAGAACTGCATGTTCAGCGGGCAGGTTGGCATCATCGGTCACTTGAAGATCGCCGATGGCACCATCATCGCGGCGCAGAGCGGCATCAGCAAGGATACCAAGTCGGGCCAAGGCTACATGGGCTCACCGGCCTTCGAGGTGCAGAAGTACCGCAAGAGTTACATCCACTTCCGGAACTTGGAGAAGATCGTGGAGCGGGTGGAGAAGCTGGAGAAGGAGCGGGCGAAACCCTCCGACGAGTAGGGGCAACCCGCGTGTCATCTTGGCGTCATCGATGGGACCACCGAACATGAGGTTGCGAGCAAACCGGATCACGAGCGTGCTGATGGCGATAGCGACCACCACTGCCGTAAACGCCCAAGCCCCACAGATCCTGCATAACTGGTGGCGGACCGATAAGGACGTCGCCACGGTGGAGTTCGACCCCTTCCACAACCGCGTTTTCATCGGAGGTGCATTCCACTATGTTGGGCCGCCGGAGAACTATTTCAGCCGGATCGATGCGACCACGGGAGCGCCCGACCCCGCGATCGATCATCCGGATGACCGTGTGCTCTGTGCCTTGGATGATAATGCGGGGGGGTGGTACATCGGAGGCGAGTTCAACACGGTCGGGGGGCAGATCAGGCAGTCCCTTGCACACTTGGATGCCAACGGGCAGATCACCGATTGGTCAGCCGCAGCCACCAATGACGTTCAGGTGATGAGGCGGGAGGGCAACACGATCTATATGTGGGGCAACTTCTATACCATCAACGGGGTTCCCCGCGACCACCTCGCTGCCGTGGATGCGATCACCGGGGCTCTGTTGCCTTGGGCTCCGGAGATCGATGACGTCAACTACTCAGTGTATGACCTCATGGTGCGGGATGGTACGGTGTATCTCTGCGGCACGTTCACGGATCTGAACGGTGTGCAGCGCGCCGGTCTCGGTGCTCTTGATGGCATCACTGGCGAAACCACCGGTTGGGCACCGGAACCGACCGGCGCGGTCCATTGCCTTGCCACCAAGGGCGACACGGTATTTGTTGGCGGGGAGTTCACCGCGATCAATGGAATCCAGCGACCCTATCTCGCCGCGCTCCATGCGGTGGATGGAACGCTCACCGCATGGGATCCTCAAGCCGTGGGCTGGGTGAACGACATCCTCGTCGTCGGGAACAGGCTTTACCTCATGGGCTCGTTCACGATGTTAGGTGGACAGGTACGCTCGGGATTCGGTGCCGTAGACCACATGAACGGCGCGCCTTTTCCATGGGCCCCGGCGGTGGAGGAAGGGGGCATGATCAATGGTTGCATGGACTATGCGAACGGGCTTATCTATGCTGGCGGCTCGTTCATGAAGATCGATGGACAGCAACGGATCAGGCTAGCGTCCTTCGATGCGGTGACCGGTGCACTCACGGATTGGGCGCCAGGAGCCAACGACTTTATCTCAGGCATCCATGTGAGCGGGTCGCATGTGTTCACGACGGGGCTTTTCACCAGCACCTGCGGCAAAACGCGGAATGGCGTGTGCGCGCTGGACCTTTCCACCGGGGCGGCCACGGACTGGGATGCCCGGATAGAGACCCAACATCCGGTCCTGGCCATCCACGCGACGTCTGACAGGATCTATCTGGGCGGCCTTTTCGGGGAAGTGGCCGGTGAGGAACGCGACCATGTTGCAGCGGTCGACGCGATAACCGGCGTGCTCGATACATGGGATCCGGGCGCGGACAATGACGTCTGGGCGATCAAGACCCATGAGAGCCGCGTTTTCGTGGGCGGACAGTTCACCACTTTGGGCGGACTGCCGCGCAGCGGCGTCGGAGCTGTGGACATCAACACAGGGTTGGTTGACGCATGGGCACCAGAACTCGATTTCTGGGTCAAGGCCTTCGCGTTCTCCGGTGACTCCGTGTTCATTGGCGGAAGCTTCTACACGGTGAACGGAACGGACCGCGAGCGGGTAGCCGCCTTGGACGTGAATACTGCAGTACTGTTCGGCTGGGACGCGGACCTTAATCTCATCGGGAGCGAAGTACGCGACCTGGAGTTGGTAGGGAACACGCTGTACATGGCCGGGGGGTTCAACTCGGTCGGGGGGCTGCCTCGTGCTGGTTTCGCAGCGGTGGACAAGTCGACCGCCCTGCCGACCGATTGGGACCCGACAGATACGTTGTCTACTGGCTATGGCTTGGCTATGACCCAGGGCTTCGCGCATGTCGGCGGCTTTTTGAACGTTGCCGGACAAGTGGGAAAAATGGTCTCAACGGATCCGCTCTCCGGCGCTTCCCAGAATTGGATCGTTGACCCGTACGGTGCCGTTGGTGACTTCGATGCGGCAGGCAACATCGCTATCGTGGCTGGCTGGCTGAACGACCGGATCGATGGCGAGCCGGTGGAGTATTATGCGGCCTATGCATTCGACCTCCTGCACACTGGAACGGCCGCGGATGAGCAGCCTCCCCGACCGCTGCCGCTCGTTTACCCGAACCCCGGGAGTGGCAGGTGCCGCGTGCTCGGTACCTTGGATGACGTATCAGAACTATCGGTGATGGACATGCAGGGCCGATCGCTTCGCAGGTTCCCGATCGCACGTGAGGTCGACCTCACGTTGCTTCCCGATGCAGCGTACCTGATCGCTCTGCTCGACAAGGACGGACAGGTCCGCCGTCG
>JAGODO010000297.1 GCA_017998165.1 Flavobacteriales bacterium
CCTTCCCCTCCAGGTACTCCAGCATCGCGCCGCCTCCTGTGCTCACATAGCTGATCTTGTCCGCGAGCCCGAACTGGTTCACGGCCGCTACGCTGTCGCCGCCGCCGACGAGAGAGAAGGCCCCGTAGGCTGTCGCATCCGCCACGGCGTTCGCCACGGCGATGGTGCCTTTCTGGAAGCTCTTCATTTCGAACACGCCCATGGGGCCGTTCCAGAGGATGGTCTTGCTGCGCTTCACCACCATGCCGAACTGCTTTATTGTTTCCGGTCCGATGTCCAGACCCATCCAGCCATCGGGGATCGCCTTGGCGGAGCAGACGTCGGTGTTCGCATTGTCCGCGAACGCGTCGGCTACCACGGCATCGGTGGGCAGGTGCAGTTGCACGCCTTTGTCCATCGCGCTGGCGAGAATAGCTTTGGCCACTTCCAGTTGGTCGTCTTCCACCAGTGACTTACCGACCTGGCCGCCTTCCGCTTTGATGAAGGTGAAGGCCATGCCACCGCCGATGATCACCTCGTCGCACTTGCCGATCAGGTTCTCCAGCACCGCGAGCTTGCTGCTCACCTTGCTGCCACCGACCACCGCAACGAGCGGCCTCTGCGGGTCACCCAGCACCTTACCCACGCTGTCGATCTCGCCCTGCATCAGGTAACCGAAGAGCTTGTCCTTCGGGAAGAAGTTCGCCACGATGGTGGTGCTGGCGTGCGCGCGGTGCGCTGTGCCGAATGCGTCGTTCACGTAGACATCACCGAGTTGGCTCAGGGTCTTGCTGAAGGCTTCATCACCGGCTTCTTCTTCCGGGTGGAAACGCAGGTTCTCCAGCATGAGCACCTCGCCGGGCTTCAGCGCTGCGGCTTTGGCTTTGGCGTCCGGGCCCACGCAATCCGTGGCGAAGAGTACGGGCTTGCCGAGGAGGCCGCTCATGTATTCGGCGATCGGTTTCAGGCTCATGGCCGGGTTCACCTTGCCTTTCGGTCGGCCGAGGTGGCTCATCAGGATGGCGCTACCGCCGTCGTTGAGGATCTTGTTCACGGTACCCACGATGGCGCGGGCGCGGGTGTCATCCGTCACGTGGCCGCTCGCGTCCTGTGGCACATTGAGGTCCACGCGCACCAGCGCTTTTTTGTCCTTGAAGTTGTAGGAGTCCATGGTCAGCATGGGGGCGAAGATCGGTTACGGTTGTCGGTTCTCCGTTGTTGGTTGTCGGGCTGCCGACGCTGGCGGGCGTGACCGCCTTCGGTCATCGCGTGCGTGTTCCATCACGCCGGACAACCGACAACCAACAACAGACAACCATCTTTACCCCGTGCAATTCTCCCACATCGTCGGCCACGCTTCGCTGAAGGCCAAGCTCATCGGCAATATCCGTGAGGGCCGCGTGCCGCACGCGCAGTTCTTCTTGGGGCCGCGCGGGAGTGGGGCACTGCCATTGGCGCTGGGCTATGCGCGCTACTTGCTCTGCACCGACAAGGGCGCGGCGGACAGTTGCGGCCAATGTTCGAGCTGCCAGATGGTGGCCAAGCTGGCGCACGCGGATCTGCACTTGGCCTTCCCGATCTTCCTGAGCGAGAAGGCGAAGACCTGCGACCTCTTCATTACCGAATGGCGTGAGGCCGTGCTGAAAGAGCCTTATCTCGACGATGAGATCTGGCGCGCCAAGCTCGAAGGCGAGAACAAGCAGCTGCGCATGGGCGTGGACATCGCCGCGGAGATCTCCAAGAAGCTCAGCCTGAAGTCCTACCAAGGCGGTTGGAAAGTGATGCTCGTGTGGCTGCCGGAAATGATGGACCCCAACGCGGCCAACAAGCTGCTGAAGATCCTCGAAGAGCCCGAACCGATGACGGCCTTCCTGCTGGTGGGCCACGCAAATGAGCGCATCCTGCCCACGATCCTCAGCCGCACGCAGTTGGTGAAGGTTCCCGCGATGGACCCCGGTGAAATGGCTGATGCGCTGCGCGAACGCTACCCGGACCTATCTTCAGAAGACACCCACGCCATCGCCGCGCGCAGCGAGGGCGACCTGCTGGAAGCCTTCGCCATGGCCGAGAAGAGCGAGGAGGAGCTGTTCGTCTTCTTCCGAGACTGGCTGCGGGCGTGCTACGCGAACAAGATCCCGGAGGCGGTGGAGTTCGGCGAGTACTTCAGCAAGATGGGCCGGGAGAAGCAGAAGGCCTTCATGCGCTACGCCCTGTACCTGATCCGCCAATGCGCCCTGCAATGGCAGGATGTGCCTCAGCTATTGCGGGCCTATGGCGAGGAACTGGAATTCGTGAAGAAGTTCAGTGTGGTGCTCAATTCCCACAACGTGGACGGCATCCGGCAGGAACTCGAAGTGGCGCACGGCCACTTGGAGCGGAACGCCAATCCCAAGGTGCTGTTCCTGGACCTGAGCTATCGGCTGGGGGGGCTGCTGCGGATGAAGGCTTGACGAGACTTGCCAGGAACAGGTCCGGGGGCGTTTGTCGAACCATCCAACATCCTTTCTTTGCGCACCTGCCGTTCAGGCCGACTCCGCACATGGCCAAGGTCACCATTGACAACATCGAGATCGACGTCCCGGACGGGACCACGATCCTGCAAGCGGCGCGCATGATCGGCGAGCGCAACAAGGCGGACCGCCATGTGGTGCCGCCAGCGATGTGCTACTACACCAAATTGAAGACGAGCGGGGGCTATTGCCGCACCTGCATCGTGAAGGTGACCAAGGGCAGCGAAAAGGATCCGCGCCCCATGCCCAAACCGGTGGCCAGCTGCCGCACCGCCGTCATGGACGGCATGGTGGTGGCCAACACCACCGATCCGGACCTGATCGCCTCGCGGAACTCGGTGGTCGAGTTCCTGCTGATCAACCACCCGCTGGATTGCCCGATCTGCGACCAGGCCGGTGAGTGCCATTTGCAGGACCTGAGCTACGAGAACGGCAAGGAGGCCAGCCGCTACCAGTTCGAGCGCCGCACCTTCGACCCGATCGACATCGGGGACACGATCAAGCTGCACATGACGCGGTGCATCCTGTGCTACCGCTGCGTGAAGGTGGCCGACCAGATCACCGATGGTCGCGTACACGGTGTGATAAATCGCGGCGACGTCAGCGAGATCAGCACGTACATCAGCAACGTCGTTGACAATGACTTCAGCGGCAACGTGATCGACGTGTGCCCGGTGGGCGCGCTCACGGATCGTACGTTCCGTTTCGCGAGCCGCGTGTGGTTCACCAACCCGATGGACGCGCACCGCAATTGCGAGAACCCGAAGTGCAGCGGTAAGACCGTGGTGTGGATGAAGGGGGCCGAGATCCTGCGCGTGACCGGCCGAAAGGACATGTGGGGCGAGGTGGAGGAGTTCATCTGCAACACCTGCCGCTTCGAGAAGAAGCAGACCAGCGACTGGACAATCGAAGGCCCGCGGAAGATCGACCGGCACAGCGTGATCAGCCAGGGCCACTACGACAAGAAGCTCCAGCAGAAGTTGCTCGCTTCGGCGGCCCCTGATGCACCGGATATCGAGCCCTTCGATTTCAACGAGCGTTGATCGCGTGGGTCGTGCGCTTTCCTCAAAGTGCATCTTCCTGATTGTACGTTGAGGCCATGGAGCGGATCGAACAGCTGGTGGACCAAGCATTGGATGCGATGCTGGCCAAGGAGCCGATCTTGCGGATGTCACCGGGGAACATCCATCCCGACATGCTGGATGGAACGATCACCCCATTGGATGACTGGCGCGGATGGAAACCGATCCCGAGCATCATAACCGATGCAGACCTTGACCGTTTGGAGCGGGATATGGGTGTTGCCTTGCCCGGCTCCTACAAGCATTTCCTGAAGCACAAGCACTTCTTGAGCCTCCGGCTTCCGGACATCGCGATCCAACTCCCGCACCATCCACCGGATACGGAGCTACAGAAGTTGCGTGCCATGGTCTTCAACTCGTGGGACCCTGACCTGTTGATCGGACGGAAGTACATCTACTTCGCAGACTTCCACGACTACGGATTGTTGTGTTTCGATGCGAACAAGCCGGGGTCGGGGAACGAGTACCCGGTGGTCTGGATGGATCACGAGGATCTGGAAGTCGCGCTGGACTATGCCAGCGATTTCCGCGACTTGTTGGAGAGTGATCCCGAAAGGGGGAACCGGTTCATTGAGAGGCTGAACGCGATGCGGTAGATCCTTCTCCTCCTACATTCGCCACCGCTCCGAATGACCCTCCTCACCCTCGTCATCTTCCTCAGCGTCCTGCTGCTCATCACGCTCGGCGTGGCGGCGTACGAGACCTACGGTGAGCGCAAGGTGGCGGCCTTCATGCAGGACCGCATCGGCCCAGACCGCGCTGGTCCTTTCGGATTGCTTCAACCGCTTGCCGACGGCGGCAAGATGTTCATGAAGGAGGACTTCATTCCGGCCTCCGCGAACCGCTGGTTGTACTTCCTCGGGCCTGCCATCGCCATGAGCACGGCGTTGCTCACCGGCGTCGTGATCCCGTGGGGTGGCACGGTGACCATCGGCGACTTCACCATGAACCTGCACGCGGCGGATCCGGAGATCGGCATTCTCTACGTGTTCGCCATGGTGAGCATCGGCGTTTACGGCATCATGCTCAGCGGCTGGGCCAGCAACAACAAGTTCGCGCTGTACGGCGCCATCCGCGCCAGCAGCCAGATGATCAGCTACGAGCTGGCCATGGGCATGGCGAT
>JAGODO010000298.1 GCA_017998165.1 Flavobacteriales bacterium
CCTCTTGCCAGGTCTTCATCCGCTGCGAGGGGATCGCGAGCCCCGGCAGGGCAACCGTTGTCTCGTCGATCATGGCCAGGAGCTGGACGGCTCGTGCCGCGCTGACATCATCAGGCAGGTGGATCCAAGTGAGTACGGCGATCGCCGTTCGTACCGTCGTATCGCTCTGAAGCGTCAGGCCGTCCGGAGACACCACTTGGTGACCGCTGGCGACCAGATGCTCCGCAATAGCCCTTCCTTGCGCCTTCGTGCGCACCAGCACGGCGATGTCGCCCGGCATGAAACCATCGGCGATGCAAGCGTTGACCGCCTCAACAGCGAACCGCGGTGCAGGAGGGGCATCCGTCTGTCCGGCTTCCTGGTCATCAGGGCCGAAACAAACTAGTTGCACATGGCCTTCGTGATCCTGCACGCCCCGCTGCGCCAGGTCGGCGTAAACGTTGCGGTACTTGTCCGGCAGCGTTCCGCGCAGCGCATCGAAAAGCTCATTGTTGAACCGGATGATCGCGCGCGCGCTCCGGTAATTTTCGGCGAGCGGCTCCGTATGCCGGTACCCTCGTTCCAGAATGGCCTCGTGTTCCTCTCCATCGGCCATGCGTTCCTTGCCGAAAAGCCGGGGAAGTGCCGTGAACTGCCGCGCTTCCCCATTGCGCCAGCGGTAAATGGCCTGCTTGGCGTCCCCTACCAGCAGCGCCGAACCATCCGCGCTGAGCGCATTGGTGATGAGCGGCAGCAGGGCGTGCCACTGCAGGAGAGAAGTGTCCTGGAACTCGTCGATGAGGAAATGCCGGTATCGCTCTCCGAGCCGCTCATACAGGAAAGGTGCCGGTTCACGCTGCACGATGGCAGCCACTTTTTTCACCAGGTCGCTGAAGAAGGTCACGCCCTCCTCGCGTTTGATCGCGTCGAGGCGATCATCCAGGAGATGCAGTGCCGCGGAAGGCAGCAGATCGCGCAGGACCGCACAGGCCACCGCGTGCCGTTGCAGCTCCCCGGTCGCGCGCAGATCCTCTACGCCTTGGATGGTATCACGGAACAAGCTTGCCAGGCTTTCCACGGCCGCTTGCGCGGAAGGACCGGCCTTGTCGCTCGACCACTTGTCCTTTTCAAGCGCTTTCAGGGAGTTCTTCTTCTCGTCCAACCAATCGTCGAAAGAGGCGAGCGCGCGGAAGTAGGATAGGGGCCCGGTCTTACCGAAGTAGAGGTCTTCGTCACGGATGCCCGCTTCCTGGATCTTCGCGAGGACGCTCGCGCCCTGGGCGCGGAGGCGCTCACGCAAGGCGGAAGTTTCCGTCCGGAGCCGCTGGCGGATGCCCAGGAAGCTGGCGTTGCCCAGTCCGCGCAGCTGTTCCAGGTGGGTGATGGCCTGCTCCTTGGTGAGCTGGGCCGTGAGCGCCCGTAGCGGCTTGTCCGCACGCCAGTCGCGTTCCGATTCGACAAGGTCCTCGCAGATGGCGACGAGCAGTTCGGTGAGGGGCGCATCGGAACCGGCCTCATCGAGCAAGCGGTCCACGGCCATATCCCGATAGTCCTGCTCCTCGGTGGTCATCCGCAGTTCGCTGTCCAACCGGAGGTCGCGGGCGAACGGCATCACCACCCGGCGGGTGAACGCATCAATGGTGCTCACGGCGAACTGCGGCCAATGATGAAGTATGTGCGTGAGCGCCTTCCGGGCCCGTTCCTGCACTTTTTGCGAGGAAACTCCTCCGTCCCTGACCAGGGTATCGCGTACATCCTGCAACGCTATCGACAGGTCCCCGGTCTTCGATAGACCCTCCAAGTAGCTCATGATCCGGTCACGCATCTCCCCGGCCGCCTTGTTCGTGAAGGTGAGCGCGAGGATCCGGGTGTAGCCGGCCGGGTCGTCGGTGGCGAGCGCGAGCTTCAGGTAGTGCCTCACCAGCGCATGCGTCTTGCCGGCACCGGCTGAACTATGGAGAACCTGGAACACGCGTATGCGAACGAGGGTGCCGAAGGTAGGCGGGCAAGGGTGGGGGAAAACCTGTTGATGGTCGTCACGTCACGGGCAGGCCGTAGGTCTACTTTCGCCAACACGCATCGGGCAACGGCCCGGTGGATGTTCCCTTGATCATGATGAACCGGATGAGCATGAAGGCACGTTTTCTCCCCCTTATGGCCGTGGCATTGGTCGCCTGTGACAAGGACGCGGAGGAGGTGCATGAAGACCTGGTGGGCACGCCGCACGCGAACACCGTTGTCGCGTTGACGATGAGTTACACACGTGCGGGCGCGGCCTTCGACAAGACCGTGGCGTTCTCGGACGCCGCTGGCACTCCAGTGAAGATCGACCGGCTGCGGTTCTACATCAGCCAGGTGTCTTTCACCGACGATGCCGGGGATACCGTCGCTACGTTCCCGGAGAAGTACTTGCTCATCGACATGGATGAGGGGGGGCTGATCCGCAACATCGGTGAACTGGACGGGCATCTGCATGAGATGCATTTCGGGCTCGGCGTTGATAGTGCCACCAACCACGCGGACCCGTTGACGCTCGATCCACCGTTGAGCGCTCCAGGGATGTGGTGGACATGGGCGGCAGGCCACATGTTCCTCTCCTTGGAGGGTCGGTATGACAGCAATGGCAACGGCGTTGTGGACGACACGCCCGGCGTGGACAACGAGTTCCTCTATCACTGTGGAATGGACACGCTGTACACCCCGGTCACGCTCCATGTACATACGGATGCGGACCAGGGTGGCAACGTGGCGTTGCCCATCAACCTGAACATCGACACGCTACTTGCCGGAATGGACGTCGGAGCGCATCCCGTGATCCAGGAGGTCACCCCCATCACGCGCGAACTGATGGAGCATCTGGCCGCCGGATTGAGCCATGTGGAATGAGGCATCCGTTCACGATAGCCGTCGTTCTTGCCCTTGCTGGTTGCCGGCATGATCCGCCCGTGGAGCCGGAAGTGCCCGTGGAGCCGTTGGAGCGGGACATGCGCGTGACGTTCCGGCCTGTTTGGAATGGCGAGGCCTTTGACAAGAACATCGTGTATCTGACCGCAGCGAACGAGCGCGTGCTCATCCAGCAGGTGAAGTTCTTCATGAGCGGGTTCAACTTGCTCGGCGACAGCTCCACCTCCATAGTGAGCGAGGCGGAACTGCTCGACCTGACGGACGGTCCGGAGGAACGCGTCATGCGCGTGCCGCTCAGCGGCTATGACAGCCTTCGGTACGGCCTTGGCCTCCCTTATGATCTGAACCATCAGGATATCACCCTCGTGGAACCGCCTTCACCGCTGGATTTCAGCCAGGGCATGTATTGGACATGGACCACCATGTACAGGTTCATGATCTTCGATGGGCGGTACGATACGGACCCGGGAGGATCGGGTACGCCGCCTTACCAGTTCAGCATCCATACGGGAAGGGATGAATGTTACCGTGAACGCGTGATACCGGTGACGCTCGATCTTTCGGTCGCGGATACGGCCGACCTGGTGCTCGAGGTGGACATCGCCCGCTTCTTCACCGATGGGAACCTTGTTCTCGATCTGTCCCAGGGTCCCCAATCCCATGGAGAGTCGCAGAACCTCGGACCCGCTCTCAGGCTGAGCGACCTGGCCGTCAAGGCCATCAACGCGGATTGATCGATGCGCGACCGCATAGCCCTGTCCCTGCTGCTGACGGCCACGCTGGTCGCTTGTGCGAAGGAGCGGGAGGAGGAGCCCGGCGAGATGGACGAAGCATACGTTGTCGCGATGCCGCCGGGTGCTCCCGGATTGCCGGTACCGAGCGGGAATGAGCCCACCGTCGCCCGTGTTTCATTGGGCAAGGCGCTGTTCTTCGACGAACGTCTGTCACTGGGCAGGGGCCTGTCCTGTGCGAGCTGCCACCATCCGGACCGGGCCTTCAGTGATACGACCGCATTGAGCGCCGGAGCGGGAGGCGCCGTCGGCCTGCGGAACGCCCCCACGCTGGCGAACCTGGCCTATCACCCGGCGTATTTCCGGGATGGCGGTATCCCGACTTTGGAACAGCAGGTGCTGGCCCCGGTACATACGGAGAACGAAATGGCGAGCAACATCGTGGAGGCGGCCACGCTTCTGCACGGAGATGAGCATCTGGCATCCCTGAGCCGCAGGGGTTATGACCGGGAACTTGATGCGTTCGTCATCACCCGTGCCATCGCGTGCTACGAGCGGACGTTGGTGAGCGGCTGGTCGCGCTTCGACCGGTTCCGGATGGGGGAAGACGCCGCGTTGAACGAAGAGGAGCACCGCGGTCACGCGCTTTTCAACAGTGCGGAGGTCGGCTGCGCGGGGTGCCACAGTGGCTTCGACCTGAGCGACCACAGCTATCGCAACATCGGTACGTCAACGGACCACACCGCCGACCCCGGGCGGGAACGCATCACCCTCGATCCCGCGGACAGGGGGAAATTCAAAGTGCCCACCTTGCGGAATGTGGCGTTGACGGGTCCTTATATGCATGATGGCTCCATGGCGACATTGGAGGAGGTGGTCGAGCATTTCGCCGGTGGAGGGGTGGCCGACCCGAACAAAGACCCCCTCATGCATCCACTCGACCTCAGCACCCAGGACCGGTCGGACCTGATGGCCTTCCTGCGCGCCCTGACGGATGACCGATCTTTGGACCAGGTACCATGAAGCCGACGCTCAAAGCCCTTTTCGCCGTGTTGACCGGTCTTTCGCTGGCCTC
>JAGODO010000031.1 GCA_017998165.1 Flavobacteriales bacterium
GGTATAAGTCGCTCGTTCAGCGACGATTCAAGGCTTTCCCATCCGGCTATCTTCGCCGCTCATCAACCGGGGGCTTGCCCTCGCATGAACGGATATGGCCTGCGGCAATTGTGGAACGGGAGCGGACGGGAAACCGGCCGGGTGCAAGAGCAATGGCTATTGCAGCACGAGCGGATGCAACAAGCTGGACGTGTTCGACTGGCTCACCGGGGTGCCCCTTCCCAGCGGGCAGTCGCCCTTCGACGCCGTGGAGGTGCGCTTCAAGAACACACGCAAGAGCTTCTACCGCAACGCGAGCGCCCTGCAACTGATGCCGGGGGACCTGGTGACGGTGGACGCCGCGCCGGGCCACGACATCGGCATGGTGACCATCGCCGGGGAGCTGGTGCGCGCCCAGATGCAGCGCAAGAGCGCCATCACCGACACCTACGAGCTGCGGAAGATCCTGCGCAAGAGCACCCAGGAGGATATCGACCGGTGGCACGGATCGCGGAAGCTGGAGGACGAGACGATGCTGGCCGCTCGCACCGTGGTGCATGAGATGCGCCTGGACATGAAGGTGACGGACGTTGAGTACCAGGGCGATGGCACCAAGGCCACGTTCTACTACACCGCTGAGAACCGCATCGATTTCCGCGACCTGATCCGCAAGCTGGCGGACCGCTTCAAGGTGCGCATCGACATGAAGCAGATCGGCGCGCGGCAGGAGGCCGGACGCATCGGGGGTCTCGGTAGTTGCGGCCGCGAGTTGTGCTGCAGCACCTGGCTCACCGACTTCCGCAGCGTGACCACCAGCGCGGCGCGCTACCAGCAGCTCGCGCTGAATCCGCAGAAGCTCGCCGGCCAGTGCGGCAAGTTGAAGTGCTGCCTGAACTACGAGCTGGACATGTACATCGAGGCGGTGAAAAGCTACCCCTCGCAGAACGCCAAGCTGAAGACCCGCCAGGGCACGGGCTTCCACATGAAGACGGACATCTTCGAGGAGAAGATGTGGTACCTCTTCAAGATGCCCGGCAGCGCGCCGGTGATGGCCGGCTTCCCGATCGAGAAGGTGCGGGAGATCCTGGCGCAGATGAAGGAGGGCATTGAGGTGGATGTCGACTTCGCGCGGCTGGCTGAAGAGAATGAGGCGGCGAAGAACGTGGGCGTGGAGGAAGAACCCGCCTATGAGAAGGTGGGTGGTGAAGATGAGTTGACGCGTTTCGACGGGAAGGGCAAGAGCGGAGGGCGCAACAAACGTGGCGGCAAGGGCCGTGACCGGGATCGCCGTGGAGGCGGTGGTGGTGATCGGCCGCAAGGGCAAGGCCAACAGGGCCCGCGTGCTGGTGGCGAAGGACAAAGCGCGCGTCCGCAACAAGGGCCAAGGCCTCCTCGTCCTGATAGACCTCAGGGACAACGCCCGCCGAAACCCGATCAACCTCAGGGTCCTCGCCCACCTCGACAAGACCAGCAGCCCCGAGGCGACCGGCCCCCCAGTGATCGCCCACAAGGAGACCGTCCGCCGGGAGAAGGTGGGCGCAACCGCAACCGACGGGGCCGTGATCGACGGGGCCCCCGCCCGGATGGCCCGCAAGCCGGTGGCGATGGAGGAGGTCCTTCTACCCCGCCAGCGGCGTGAAGCGAAGGATGAAGTTGGGAATGGTGACTGGCAATGGGGTTTCTGGCCGGGCTGGTGCCCGGCGGACCAAGAGCTGGGCGTTGATCGCCGCCTTGGTTCTCGTTGGCTGCACGGAGAACGTGGTCTTCCAAGAGGATGCGCAGACCCCGAACGGTGTGTGGGAGCGCAACTGGAACCCGACCTTCTCCTTCGAGGTCAGCGACACGGTGAGTACGCACGACGTGTACTTGGACCTGCGTCACACTGGCGACTACCCCTTCAGCAACCTCTACGCCTTCGTGACCCTTACCGCGCCCGACAGCACGCGGCTCGTGGACACGGTGGAATGCACGCTGGCCGACCCGAGCGGGCGCTGGTACGGCAAGGGCCAAGGGTTCGTCAGCAGCGACCGCTTCCAGGCACATGTGCTGTACAAGCTCCGCAATAAGTTCCCCCGGAGCGGCCGTTATTCGCTCACGCTCGAACAGGCCATGCGCGTCGAGAAGCTGGAAGGCATCATCGATGTAGGCGTGAGCGTGGAGCGGAGCGAGGGCGGATGATCCGCAGCGCGCGGGGTCTTCCGCAGATGACACCGATGTCACAGATGATGCTGCGGGTGCCTTGCCAGAAGACGAATCGCTACGCTCGTGCTGTTGATAGCTCCGTGGCTATCACCTGCTCGTGAGGGGCGTCAGCAATACGGACCGATCCCATTTTTGAACCCGATGGCCAAGAAGAAGACAGCAGTGAAAGTGAAGGTGAGTACAAGCCGCATCTGGTGGCTTGTCGTACTCGCGCCATTCATCGGCTTGGCGCTCCTGCTCATCATCGCTGCCACGAGCAAGGACCTGCCGAGCACCACGGAACTGCAGAACCCGCGCAGTGACCTGGCCACAGCCGTGCTGTTCAGCGACGGATCGATCATGGGCCAGTACTACCGGGAGAACCGCATCCCGGTGGACTACGCGCACATCAGCCCTCACGTGGTACACGCGCTGATCGCGACGGAGGACGAACGTTTCCGTGATCACAGCGGTATCGACATCCGCGGTACGATGCGCGCCGTGGCTTTCCTCGGGAAGAAGGGCGGGGCGAGCACGATCACGCAGCAACTGTCCAAGATGCTCTTCCACGAACCGGCGAAGGGCTTCTTCTCACGCGTCCGCCAGAAGTCGCAGGAGTGGCTGATCAGCGCCAAGCTGGAGCGTGAGTACACCAAGGACGAGATCATCGCGATGTACCTGAACCGCTTCGATTGGATCAACCAGGCGGTGGGGATCAACAGCGCGGCGCGCGTCTATTTCAACACCACCACCGATTCGCTCAAACTGCACGAGGCCGCGATGCTCGTGGGCATGTGCAAGAACCCCGCGCTCTTCAATCCGATGCGCCGGCCGGACACCACGCTCACCCGCCGCAACGTGGTGCTGAACCAGATGGAGAAGAACGGCCTCCTCACCGAGAAGCAATGCGACTCACTGAAGGCCCTGCCGCTCGGTCTGAAGTTCCAGCGCGTGGACCATACCGAAGGTCCGGCACCCTACCTGCGGGAAGTGCTGCGCGCCCAGCTACAAAACCTGCTGAGGGAAAAGGACCCGAAGACCGGCGAGTTGCGCATCGCGAAGGCGGACGGCAGCCCGTACGACATCTACACGGACGGCCTGAAGATCTACACGACGGTGGACCGGCGCATGCAGCAGTACGCCGAGTACGCCGTGCGCGAACACCTGGGCTCCGAGTTGCAACCGCAGTTCTTCAAGGACATCAAGGACAAGAAGAACCGGCCATTCGACTTCCGCGTGACGAAGGACGAGGTGGCGCAGATCATGGAAACGGCCATGAAGCGCAGCGACCGGTACAAGACCTGTACGGGCAAGCTCTGTTCGAATTGCCAGCGCCCGGCCTCTTATATCGAGACCATCACCGAAGACGGCAAGAAGCTCTTCCACTGCGATCCGGACAAAGGCGGCTGTGATACCAAGTGGCCGGTGATGGGCGAGGACCAGATCGTGAAGACCTTCGACAAGAAGCAGAAAATGCGCGTGTTCAGCTGGCGCGGGGAGATCGACACCACCTTCAGCCCGAACGACAGCATCCGCTACTACAAGAGCTTCCTGCTCAGCGGCCTGTTGTGCGTGGATCCGCACACCGGCTTCGTGAAGGCCTGGGTCGGTGGCCCGGACTTCAAGCACTTCCAGTTCGACCATGTGGAGCAAGCGCACCGGCAAGTGGGCAGCACGTTCAAGCCGTTCATCTACGCCACGGCCATCCGGGAAGGAATGGATCCCTGCTTGCGCGTACCCAACCAGAAGACCTGTTTCGACATGCCCGAGGGTCAGCCGGACTGGTGCCCCGAGAACAGTGATGCGAAGTACGGCGGCATGCTCACGGTGAAAGGCGCCATGGCCAACTCCGTGAATACGGTGACCGCCTTCCTGATGAAGCAGTACAGTCCTGAAGCCGTCACCGTGCTTGCCCGGCACATGGGTATCAAGAGCAAGCTGGATGCGGTGCCTTCACTCTGTCTTGGCGTTGCTGACCTGTCGCTCATGGAGATGACCTCGGCCTTCGCCACGTTCGCCAACGAAGGCGTTCACATCGACCCGATCGTCTTCACCCGCATCGAGGACAAGAACGGCAACGCGATCTACGACGTGACGCCCACGACCGAAGAAGCGCTCGACCCGCGCACCTCGTACATCATGCTCGACATGCTGAAGGGCGTGGCCGATCGCGGTACCGCGATGCGCCTGCGCATGGGCTGGGGCAATCGGGCCAAGTACGGCAACATCAAAGCGCCCACGGCCTGCAAGACGGGCACCACGCAGAACAACAGCGATGGTTGGTTCATCGGGATCACACCCGACCTCGTCACCGGCGTGTGGACGGGCGCGGAGGACCGCAGCGTACGCTTCAGCCGAACAGACCTCGGGCAGGGCGCGAACATGGCGCTGCCCATCTACGGCTACTTCATGAACAAGGTGTACGCGGACGCCACCATCGACATCAGCAAGGGCGACTTTGCGCGACCGACCGGGCTCGTCGACCTGAATCTGGATTGTGGCAAGCAACCGGGCGATACGGAGATCTTTTCGGAGCCGGAGGAGGGTGGTGGGCCCGTGTGGGAATAGGCCCGCACCTCATTCCGCCTCTACCGTAACCTGCTCTTCGGCCCATGCTCCACCGACCGGGCAGTAGTTTGGTCCTTGAAGGCAGCGCGCAGGAACGAGCCGCGGTCTTGGGGAGGAAGGTTTTGGTTTGGTCCCGGAACCGATGTTATCCGGGATGGTGGAGAGTCACAGGGCCTCTTGCGCGAGCGGGAGGCCCTGTTGCTTTCAGACTATGGCGGCGTCAATATCCTGATATCACCTGACAACTTGCGATGGTCCCAAAGCCCAGAACGCCGGCTCGATAAAAGAGCGATAGATTTAAGTGCTCCAAATCGCCGCTCCAATATGAAAACGCGCTTCATCTCATTGTTGTCCACATCGTTCATCATTGCCGGGGCTTCGGCTCAAGTGGCCCCTGTGATCGGTTGGCAGCGATCGTTCGGGGGAAGCGCAGCAGACTTTGGCGGGCGCATGTGCGTGACTTCAGAAGGACGCTACCTCTTGGTCGGAGGTACATTATCAACCGATGGCGATGTAACCGACCTGAGCGGCGTGATCGACGGGTGGGTTCTCCACGTCAACACCGATGGAGAGTTGATGTGGGAGCAGACCCTGGGCGGAACAGACCTCGAGGAAGGGGGAAATATCCATACCACCTCCGACAATGGAAGCATCGCGGCATTCGCAACCTATTCGAACGATGGGGATGTGACCGACAACCACGGCGGAAATGACATTTGGGCCGTCAGATTGAACCATTCCGGAGAACTGATGTGGCAACATGCCTTGGGAGGAAGCGGCTCCGATTGGTGTGGCCCTATTGAACAAACAACCGACGGAGGCTTCATCCTTGTAGGTAGCACGATGAGCGCTGATGGAGATGTGAGCAACCCGTTGGGCGATGCGGATATCTGGGTGGTGAGGCTCGATTCTGCTGGAAACATCCAGTGGCAACGAACCCTGGGAGGGTCTGGCAGCGATGGTGGGGCAAGAATCAGAGCGACGACCGATGGCGGCTACGTGGTATTGGGCAACACCACCTCGAACGATGGGGATGTGAGTGGAAACCACGGATCACATGACGGCTGGGTCGCCAAACTGAACAGTTCGGGCGGGGTGGATTGGCAGCGGGCGCTGGGAGGCACTGACTTCGATTTCTTGTACGACGTCCGACAGACTGCGGATGGAGGATATATCCTGGTCGGTGATGCCTATTCCTTTGACGGAGACGTGACCGGCAACCACGGCTTTGGTGACATATGGGTGGTCAAGCTTGATCTAAGTGGGGGCTTGGACTGGCAGCGGTGCCTCGGTGGCAGTGATCCGGAGGTTGCGGACTTCATAGCTCCGGGTCCAGATGGTGGATATCTGGTCGCGGGGGGTACATTATCCTCCGATGGGGATGTTACGAGTAACTATGGAGATTGGGACGCATGGGTGTTGTCGCTCGATCAAGCTGGTGCTATCGTTTGGCAGAGAACAATGGGGGGCTCTGGCTACGACATGGCCTATTCGATCTATCCAACGAACGACGACGGCTATATCGTTTCGGCCCAGAACACGGGACAGGACGGCGACATCATTGGCAATCACGGTGAAGAGGATATCTGGCTTGTGAAGTTAGTCCCGGGCAATGTTGATGTTAGCGGGACCCCAAGCCCTTCCCTCTTCACAGCCTCACCGAACCCGTGCCAAGACCTGCTACGGATCAAGCTCGATATTGATGTCAAGGACGCATCAGCGACGTTCTTGGACGCAACTGGGCGCGAGGTATTGCGCGTGGGGCTATCAGGACTGGAGACGACGCTGCCGGTGGCGCAATTAGGACCCGGAGCCTATTCCCTCATTGTCCACTCTGGACAAGCCCACTACCAACGCACGCTCATCATCGAGTAGCGGCCGATCATCTCCTACCAGGGAGCCTTGACCTTCCTTATGCCGGGCTCAACTTCAGCATATTGCTCATACCCTTCTCGGCGATCGGCATACTGGCGATGTTGATCACCAGGTCGCCTTTCTCCACCTGGTTGCGTTTGCGCAGGAGGTGCTTGATGTCGGCGATGGTGTGGTCGGTGCTCACGGTCTTGTCGTAGTAGTGCGCGCGCACGCCCCAGACCAGGTTGAGCATGCAGAGGATCTTCGGATTGCTGGTGAAGGCGTAGATGTTCGCACGCGGCCGCATGCTGCTGATCTTGAACGCTGAATAGCCGCTGTGGGTCATAGTGACGATGGCCTTCACGGGCAGGGCCATGGTCATGCGCACGGCCGCGATACTGATGGCGTCACTGATGGAGCGTTCGTCCTGGCCGAGCGGCGGGTTGGGCACGTTGAACATCTCGTCCGTGGTCTCCATTTCGGTGAGGATGCGGTTCATCACGCGCACCACTTCCACGGGGTTCTTGCCCACGCTCGTCTCCGCACTGAGCATCACGGCGTCCGCGTGGTCGAGCACGGCGTTGGCCACGTCGTTCACCTCGGCGCGCGTCGGCGTGCTCGCGGTGATCATACTCTCCATCATCTGCGTGGCCACGATGCAGGGGCGGTGCTGTTTCAAACAACGCTTGATGATGTCTTTCTGGATCAGCGGCACTTTTTCCATGGGGACCTCCACTCCCAGGTCTCCCCGTGCCACCATCAGGGCATCGCTCTCCTTGATGATCTCGTCGATCTCCTCCAGCGCTTCGGGTTTCTCGATCTTGGCGATCACGCGGGCATGCTTGTCCTGGGCGCGGATGGTGTGCTTGAGTTCGATGATGTCACGGGCGCTGCGCACGAAGCTCAGACCTACCCAATCCACGTCCTGTGAGAGCGCGAAGTCGAGGTCCTTCTTGTCCTTCTCGGTCAGGCAAGGGAGCGACACCTTGGTATTGGGCAGGTTCACGCCTTTCTTGTCGGTGAGCTTGCCGCCGCTGAGCACCTTCAGCTTCACTTCGCTCCGGCCATCGGTGGTCAGCACCTGCATGCGGAGCTTGCCGTCGTCGAGCAGCACCATCTCCCCGGGCTTCACGTCCTGCGGGAACTGCTTGTAGACGGTGCTCACCTTTCCCGGCACCCCGACCATCTCTTCGGTGGTGATGATGAGTTCGCTGCCGTCGGGCACATCAATGGACCCGTTCTGCATCACCCCCACACGGAGCTTGGGGCCCTGCAGGTCGGCGAGAATGGCGGTGCTGATGCCGAGCTCGGCGTTGAGCTCCCGGATGTTCGCGATCACCTCGGCGTAGAACTCGTAGCTGCCGTGGCTGAAGTTGAGGCGGGCCACGTCCATGCCCGCGCGCATCAGTTCGCGGAGCACGGGAACGGAGGATGAGGCCGGGCCGATGGTGGCCACGATCTTGGTCTTCGGGTCGTTCATTGTTGAGGTCGGGGATCCGCCTGCGGCGGATCAATGGGAAGAAACCACGGATCAACGCGGATAGACACGGATGGACACAGATGGTCAGCGTATCCGTGTTTATCCGTGTGCATCCGTGGTTGAATTATCGATGGCGCTTGGCTACTGGAAGAGTTTGTGCGCGCCGCGCTCGGTGCGTGCGTCGAGCGGGTAGGCCATCAACACGAATTCGGTCTTGCGCACGTTGTCGATGAGTTCTTCAGCGGTGAGCGGCGCGGATTCATCCACGACGAGGAAGTAGTCCGCCTGCTTGTGTTCCTTCAGCAGTATGCCGTCTGTGCTGTGGTTGTTCACCAGGACGAAGTGGGCCTGGCTTTCCTCGTCCGTGTGATCGAAGGCGGAGTAGTTCGCGAGTTTCTCCGGTCCGGGGTCGGTGATATCGTTCTCCCGCCGGGTGAGGTTGATGCCGAGCGCGCGATTGAGCGCCCAGCACAACCGGTAGTCGTTCACATGGCAACTGATGCCGATGAGCGTGACCTCCGGGTCGGGTTCCATATCGAGCTTGTACTTGGCCACGGCGCAGGGCCGTAAATGTAGCCGCGCCGTCCTGCGCGCGGACCGGTCAGTCGTTGACCGGCTTGTGTACCTCGCCCGTCCCGTGTGGTGGCAGTGCGGCCTTCGGTTCGGACGGCCGGTTCACCGCTCGCGGCAAGGGCTTCCTGTTCTGAGGGCGCCTGCGCTGGTCGCGCCTGGGCCGATCGGCCTGTTCTTCCCGCTCAGCGAGCTCATGTTCCCCGCGCCCACCGTGTGGACGGATGCTGCGGTACGCGGCGTTCGCGGCGTCCTGCTCGGCTTTTTTCTTGCTGTGCCCCTTTCCCGTTCCACGCACTGCACCGTCGATACAGGCCTCCGCGATGTAGAGCTTGCCCCGGCCGCTGCGATTGGCCTCTTCGGTGATGCGGAACTCCACTTTGCGCTTCTTCTTCTGGCCCCACTCCAACAGGCGGCTCTTGTTGTCGCGATCCTCCTGCTCGACGATCTTCAGGTCGAAGTGCGCCTGGATCAGTGTGAGCACCGCCTTGTTCGTCTTGTCGAAGCCCTTGTCGAGGAAGATCGCGCCGATCAGGGCCTCCAGCGCGTTGCCGGGAACGCTGGTCTCGTGGCTGCGTCCGATGTTGCTCTCCACGACCTTCTCGATCTCCACGTGCTTGGCGAGGATGTTCAGCTGATGGCGGCTCACCAGCTTGCTGCGCATCCGGGTAAGGAACCCCTCCCCCTGCTCGGGATACTTGTTGAACAGGAACTGCCCGACGATGGCATCGAGGATGGCGTCGCCGAGGAACTCCAATCGTTCGTTGTTCGGCAGCTCGGGCCGGTCCTCCGGCACCGCACTGCTGTGGCGAAGGGCCTGGCGGTAGAGCGCGAGATCACCCGGCGTGAGGCCGAGTTTCTGGCGGCACCACGCGCGGATCTTCCGCTCCTCCGGATTCTTGGGCCGACTGAAAAGAGAACCGAACAAGGCTCAGGTGTACTTGCGGAAGATCACCGCCGTGTTGTGCCCACCGAAGCCGAAGGTGTTGCTCATCGCGGCGTTGACGACCCGTTTCTGTGCGGTGTTGAACGTGAAGTTCAACTTCGGATCGATCTCCGGATCGTCCGTGAAGTGGTTGATGGTCGGCGGCACGATGTCCGTATGCACGGCCATGATGGCGGCCACGCCCTCCACGGCTCCGGCGCCCCCGAGCAGGTGACCGGTCATGCTTTTCGTGGCACTGATGTTCAGGCGGTACGCGTCCTCGCCGAAGATGCGCTGGATGGCCTTCACTTCCTGGGGGTCCCCGATGGGCGTACTCGTGCCGTGCGTATTGATATAATCGACGTCCTTCGGGGCAAGCCCGGCGTCCTTCATGGCGTGCCGCATGCACAATTCCGCGCCCAAGCCTTCCGGGTGGGGTGCGGTGATGTGGAAGGCGTCGCTGCTCATCCCGCCGGAAAGTACCTCACAGTAGATCTTCGCCCCACGTGCTTTGGCGTGCTCGAGGTCTTCGAGAATGATGGCCGCGCCCCCTTCGCCGAGGACGAATCCATCGCGGTCCTTGTCGTACGGCCGGGATGCTGTGGCGGGGTCGTCGTTCCGTGTGCTCATGGCATGCAACGCGTTGAAGCCACCGACGCCCGCTTCATAGATCGCCGCTTCACTGCCGCCCGTGACCACCGCCGTGCAGGTGCCCAAGCGGATGTAGTTGAAGGCGTCGATCATCGAGTTGTTGCCGCTGGCACAGGCGCTCACGGTCACGTAGCTCGGCCCGCGCAACGTGTGGCGCATGCTGATGAGCCCCGCCGCGCTGTCCGCGATCATCTTCGGGATGAAGAACGGATTGAAGCGCGGGGTCCCATCGCCTTTGCCGTAGTTGATACACTCGTCCTGGAAGGTCTTCAGCCCGCCGATGCCGCTGCCCCAGATCACGCCGATGCGGTCGCGGTCCGTGCCCTCGGCCAGCAGTCCGCTGTCCTTCAACGCCTCGTCGCTACAGACCAGCGCGAACTGCGCGAAGGGGTCCATCTTCCGGGCCTCCTTGCGATCAAGGAAGTCCTCGGGGTTGAACCCTTTCACCTCGCAGGCGAACCGCGTCTTGAACTTGCTCGCGTCGAAGCGGGTAATGGGCGCAGCTCCGCTCCGGCCGCTCACGAGGCCCTCCCAATAGTCCTTGAGGGTGTTACCGAGAGGCGTGAGCGCGCCCAGACCGGTGACGACCACACGTCTGAGCTGCATGCCGCAGTACGGTTACTTCGCGTTCTTCTCCACGTAATCCACAGCCTGACCCACGGTCTGGATCTTCTCGGCCTGATCGTCCGGGATGGCGATGTTGAACTCCTTTTCGAACTCCATGATGAGCTCGACGGTATCGAGGCTGTCAGCGCCAAGGTCGTTCGTGAAGCTCGCTTCCGTGGTCACTTCGCCCTGGTCGACCCCGAGCTTGTCCACGATGATCGCGATGACCCTTGACTTGATATCCGACATGTCCGTTCGTTTTAGTGAGGCTGCAAAGGAAAGAGAAAAACCAAAGGCGCAAGGGATGGCACGAACGCGCCTTGAACTGGCTGGTTTTCAGGCATCAACACCTCCGTCCGGATGAAGCGTGACTTATCAACGACTGATCGGGCCTTTGCCTTGATTCGCAACGAAGCCCTCAACTGCAGGTCTCGCGGTACACCGCAAGGGTCGTCCGGGCCATGCGATCCCAGCCAAAACGGGTGCGATTCTCGCGGCCTTGGCGCACGAGGTTTTCCCGCGCCGCGCCATCCGTGATCTGCACGAAGAGCGCATCGGCCACGGCATCCGGGTCGTCGCGATCAACGTAGTGGGCTCCCTCACCGCCGACTTCGCGGAGCACAGGAATGTCCGAGCACACCACGGGAATATCCATAGCCTGGGCTTCCACCACAGGCAAGCCGAAGCCTTCGTAACGGGTCAGGAACAGGAAGAGGTCTGCTCCCCGATAGATGTCAGCGATCGTTTTGGCCATGCCGTACGGTCTGATCTCAACAGCCCCCCGCAAGGCCCCCTGTGCGACCCGCTCCCGCAACGCCTCGAAGTATGCTTCATCGTTGTTGAAGCCATGCATCACCAACCGTACCCGACCCTGAAGCTCCGGGTGCCGGGTGAGCAGCCGGTCCACGGCTTCCACGGCCTGGCGCTGGCCCTTATAGGGCATGAACTTCGCCACGTAGAGTATGACGAAGGGCCGGAGAGGGTCGGGTGCGGAAGGGGGAAGCGCCGCAGGCAGGTCCACTCCATTATGGATCGCTGTGACTTGCGCGCGGGTCTTGGGGAACCTTGCCAACGCTTCCTCCCGTATGGCATTGCTCACCGTGATCACGGAACGGCTTTTCGCAAAACACACACGGGAGATCCAGCCGAAGTAGCGGCCGGCCAAGCCCAATGGCAGGCCCTCCTGCTCGTGCATGAACTCATTGTAGAAATCGTGGACGGTGGTGATCCGGCGCGCGGGGAGCAGAAAGGGGGTTTCGGTGGCGACCTTGTGCAATGCGCGAGCACCATAGGCCAGACAGAGCAGCGGTAGCGCGATATGTATCCACAAAAGCCTGAGCACGGTGCTGCTACCCAGATCGGCGTAGCCATGGAGCTTGACCCTGCGCAGGTCCTTGAAGAACGGCTGCTGCGCGGGGTTGATCAGACAGTGCACTTCCACGGAACCGTGCTCCAACCGGTCCAGTTCGCGCACCAGATACATGGAGTGTGTCCAGATGCCACTACCGGCCCCGCCCTTCCCTGGGCGGATGGGCACCAGGTCGATGAGTACGCGCTTCGGGCTCATTTCTCGTCCGGCCATTTCGTGGAAGCCTTGTCCACATGGAATGATCGGCGTGGCGCGGTGCCATCCCCTTCATAGAGGGCATAGTCCACCGCGCCGGACGAGTAAGCCCCGTGCAGGAATTTTTCGGCCACTCGGAAGGCGTTCAGCGGTGCGCGCAGGACCCGGGCCCATGCTGGAGCCTCGTTGCGCAGTCGCACGGCTTCGCGTTGGGCGCCTTGTGTCCAGCTGAGATTCCCACCGGTGAACGTGAAGACGGAAAGAGGCCTGGCGACCGTGGTGGTGCGAGCGCCGCTCTTCAGCGCTCGCAAGACCAGATCATGATCACCGAGGTTGCGGAAGCGGGTATCGAAGCGCAGGCCTCTCTGCCAGATGCGGCGGCGAAAGAACATGGCGCAACTCAGGTTGTACAGGTGCGAAGTCGCGATGTAGGCATATCGTGCCGGGTAGGGCTTGCGGGCCGCAAGAAGACTGTTGTCAGCACGCACGAGCAAAGCACCGCCGAACAACATGTCGAGCCGGGGGTCGGCGATGAAGATGTCGCGTACGAGCGCGAGTGTGCCTTCGAGGTACTGCTCATCACAATTGAGCCATGCCACAACTTCGCCGCTGGCTGAATCGAAGCCCTTGTTGAGCGCATCGTACATGCCGGCGTCCTTTCCGGAGAAGTAGCGGAAGGAAGAACCTTCCGAAGGCGCAGGTTGTCCCGGAGCGGTGAGTTGAGCCACCGAGCCGAGCCATTCCGTGGTGCCGTCCGTGCTGCCCCCATCGGCCACGATGTGCTCCACCTCCACGCCTTGCTGGTCGGCTATGGAGGCACGGCACCGCTTGATGTAGCTGCCCATGTTGTAGCTGGGCGTGATGATGGAGATCCGCATGCTCGGGTCGCCGCGCGTGCGGCGGGGTGAAGGTGCCTTCCAACGGCGAAGCGAAGAGAATGGATGCTCGAGCATGCGGGTGGTCCCCCTTCACCGTTCTACTAACGGTCCATGGTCGATCGCAGTGCGGTCGAGGGCGGGGCCTTTTCGCACCTTCGCGCCGTGACGCGCATCGCGATCCTCGCCTCAGGTTCCGGCACCAACGCCCAGCGGCTGATGGAACATTTCCACTCGCACCAGCATGCCGAGGTCGTGCTGGTGGGTTGTGACCAGCCGGGCGCCTGTGTCATCCAGCGCGCGTGGGACCACAACGTGCCGAGCTTCCTGTTCAATGGTGCGCAGCTCAAGGATGGCACCGTGCTCCTCGAACTTCAAGGCCAACGCGTCGACCTTATAGTGCTGGCCGGATTCATGCGGCTGATCCCCGCCGCCCTGGTCCAGGCTTTTCCACAACGGATCATCAACATCCATCCGGCGTTGTTACCCGAATTCGGCGGCAAGGGCATGTATGGCCACCATGTGCATGAGGCGGTGATCGCGGCGGGAGAGGAGGAAAGCGGCATCACCATCCACTACGTGAACGAGCGGTATGATGAGGGCGAGCACATCGCGCAGTTCTGCTGCCCGGTGCTGCCTGACGACACACCGGATTCACTGGCCGAACGGATCCATGGGCTGGAGCATGCGCACTATCCCGCGGTGGTCGAGTCCGTCCTTCTTGCCAGTGGCTAAAAGCCAGTAGCCAGCAGCGCATTCCGCACATTTGTCCAACATGTTCGACCTGACCGAGATCGGCAAAGCCTTCCTGATCCTCTTCGCTGTGATCGATGTGATCGGTGGCATCCCGATGATCCTGCAGGTGCGCCAGCAAGCGGGTGTGATCTATCCGCTGCGTGCGACGTTGGTAAGCCTGGGCATCATGCTCGTATTCCTCTTCGTTGGGGAAAAGATCCTGGGACTGGTCGGCGTGGACGTGAACTCCTTCGCCGTGGCCGGTGCTTTCGTGCTCTTCTTCATCGCCCTGGAAATGATCCTGGGGGTGAAGCTCTTCAAGGAGGACCACAGCGCCCCGGGCCTTCCCAGCAGCGACCCGAAAGTTTACAGCATTGTGCCGCTGGCTTTTCCTGTGATCGCCGGTGCGGGTACCATCACCACCCTTCTTTCCCTGCGCGCCGAATTCCACCAGGTGAACATCGCAGCGGCGGTCGTGCTCAATATGATACCGGTGCTGCTGGTGCTGTTCCTCACGAACCGCATCGAGCGGCTGCTCGGGCGCGTAGGCCTGATCGTGCTGCGCAAGGCCTTCGGTATCATCCTGCTGGCGATCGCGGTGAAACTCTTCGCGCAGAACATCACGCACTTGTTCCCGGATCCTGCTCCATGAAAGTGACGATCTACACGGATGGCGCGGCGAGCGGCAACCCCGGTCCCGGCGGCTACGGTGCCGTGTTGGAGGCAGGCAAGTTCCGGCGCGAGCTCTGGGGCGGTTTCCGGCGCACCACCAACAACCGCATGGAACTGTTGGCCGTGATCACCGCGCTCGAAGCGCTGAAGAAGCCCGGTATGGACGTGCTCGTGGTGAGCGACAGCAAGTACGTGATCGACAGCGTGGAGCAGGGCTGGGTATTCGATTGGGAGAAGAAGAACTTCGCCAAGAAGAAGAACCCCGATCTGTGGAAGCGCTTTCTGGCGATCTACCGGCAGCACACCGTGAAGTTCCAGTGGATCCGTGGGCACAACGGCCACCCGCAGAATGAGCTTTGCGATCGGCTGGCCGTGGCCGCGCGCGAGCAGCGGGATCTGCCGGCGGATGAGGTGTATGAGCAGCTGGGAGAAAGCGAAGGCCTATTTTCGGCCAACTGACCCACTACGATTGTCACCCCGAGCGCAGTCGAGGGGTAACTTCACTCCATGGCCGAGCTCTACGCAACGATCAATGCCGGCAAGGACCCGCTCGTACTGGAGCGAGCCACACCGAACGCGCCCTGGTCCATCAAAGGACCGCAACCTGACCTGGTGAAGACCGGCCCCGGCCAATACAGCGTGGTGCTCAACGGCCGCAGCCACCGCGTGCTGGTATTGAAAGAGGACAGGGAGAACAAGACCGTGCGCATGCGCATCGGTGCATCCACCTACACCGTGCAATTGGAGGACGAGCAAGCGCATCTCATCCACGAGCTGGGTCTCGACAAGTCAGCGAGCGCTGCGGTGAAGGAGATCAAGGCGCCGATGCCCGGCCTGGTGCTGAAGCTGCTGGTGAAAGAAGGCGACGTGGTGAAGAAGAACGACCCCGTGCTCATCCTCGAAGCGATGAAGATGGAGAACGTGATCAAGAGCCCCGGCGAGGGAACGGTGAAGAAGATCCACGCGCTGGAGAAGACCGCGGTGGAGAAGGGGCAGTTGTTGGTGGGGTTCTGAACCGCAGATTTCGGCGATTACACAGATTGGTTTGCGCCTCAGGTGAACACCATCCGTTTCACCTGCAAGCTTGGAGCGCCGAAGTTCAAAAGGAGTCCACGCTCAATACCTGTCGCCTTCAAATAGTTCAGGAGCTGGGCTTCTTCAATGGGACCGATCGTCTTGATCGCCTTCAATTCGACAATGATGTCCGGGAAGCAGATGAAGTCCGCACGGTAAAAGCACGCGAGCGGACGGCTCTTGTAATGAATGGCCAAGGCCACTTCCCTCGTGAAGGGAATTCCTCGATCCACAAGTTCCATGGCGAAGGCTTCTTGATACGGCACCTCCAAGAAGCCGCAACCCAATTCGCGATGCACCTCCATCCCCGCGCCGATGATGGCATAAGTCTCCGGATCCCGCTCTTCGGAGGCAGAGCCCGTATTCATCTGCGTAATCGGCGAAATCTGCGGTTACTCTTCCACCAGCTCGATATCGAAATCCACCAGGTCGATGAACTGCTGGATGCGGCGGTCGATGTCCTCGCGGCTGATCTCCAGCAAGCGCTGGATACCGAACTTCTCGCAGCAGAAGCTGGCGAGCGATGAGCCGACGATGATGGCGCGCTTCAGGTTGTCGAAGCTGTGGTCCTTGGTGTGCGCGAGGTAGCCGATGAAGCCACCGGCGAAGGTGTCGCCCGCGCCTGTCGGATCGATGATGTCTTCCAATGGCAACGCGGGAGCGAAGAACACGCGGTCCTCGCTGAAGAGCAATGCACCGTGCTCGCCCTTCTTCACCACGAGGTACTTCGGCCCCATGGTGAGGATCTTGTTCGCGGCCTTGACCAGTGAATGCTCGCCGCTCAATTGGCGCGCTTCCGCGTCGTTGATGGTGAGGATGTCCACGCGGGCGATCACCTTCTTCAGGTCGTCCATGGCACTGTCCATCCAGAAATTCATGGTATCCATCACCACGAGCGCGGGATCCTTGGTCTGGTCAAGCACTTTGGCCTGCACCTTCGGATCGAGGTTGCCGAGCATGAGGTACTTGGCCTCGCAGTAATCCGGGCTGAGCTTCGGGTCCAGGTCGAGCAGGACATTCAGGCGCGTTTCCAACGTGTCGCGCGTGTTCATGTCGTAGTGGTAGCGGCCGGCCCAGAAGAAGCTCTCCTTGCCTTTGAGGATCTCCAACCCGGAGAGGTCGATCCCTTTGCCGCGCATGGTGGCCATCACCTCCGGTGGAAAGTCATCGCCCACGACGCTGACCAAGCCCAGCTTATCCGTGTAAAAGGAAGCGGCCAACGAGATATAAGTGGCGGCACCTCCAACCACCTTGTCGGCCTTGCCGAACGGGGTTTCGATGCGGTCAAAAGCGACGGTGCCGACGGTAACGAGCTGCATGGGACGTGGTGGAAGGGGTTAGCGGCGGCAAAGATGGAAGGAATACGTGCGGCCTTGCCGGGATCCCCTGGCTGCCTACATTTGCCGTCCCTTTGCAAGAGGGGTACCTTCCCTGGTAGCTCAGCTGGTTAGAGCACATGACTGTTAATCATGGGGTCGCTGGTTCAAGTCCAGCCCGGGGAGCAGAAGAAGGGTCGCCATCAGCGGCCCTTCTTTTTTTGATGAAGCCACCCCCGAAGTGGAAGACGGCCGTGCTGATCTGGCTGGCGATCTATCCGAGCATCACCACCCTGTTCCTCCTGTTCGGGGAGCAGCTATTGGCCCTGCATCCCATGGTGCGGACGCTTGTGCTCACGCTGATCCTGGTGCCCTTGCTGGTCTTCGTGCTATTGCCGCTGATGCACAAGCTATTGGCCGGGTGGCTGCACCGTTGAGGGTTCTTCGCCCACATCGAAGATGAACTTGTAACCCGGTTTGCCCAGAAAGCCCTTCGTCTCTTCCCCCTTGCCGGCACGCTGGGTCAACCGTGGCGCGCCCAGACCTTGTGCCTGGAGATAG
>JAGODO010000032.1 GCA_017998165.1 Flavobacteriales bacterium
TCTTTGTCAACCAGGCGCCCTTCAGCTTCGACCTCAGCGTGTATGAGCTCTTCACGAGCTTGCACATCGGTGGCACCCTGCTGCTGAATGATGGTGACACGGCCAAGGACTCCAAGCGCTTCCTCGACCGGGTCAAGCAATACGGTGGTAGCGTATGGGTGAGCACGCCGACTTTCGCTTATCTCTACCTCACCGAGCCGGACTTCACGTGAGAGCAGGTGCCCTCAGTGCATTCCTTCCTGTTCTGCGGAGAATCGCTTCCGAAGATGACCGCGCAGCGCCTCCTGGACCGCTTCCCCCAGGCCCGCGTGCTGAACACCTACGGACCCACGGAGGCCACGGTCGCCACCTCGCTGATCGATGTCACGCGTGAGGTGCTCACGAAATACCCTGACATGCCCGTTGGCTATGCCAAGCGCGAGTGCACCATCCGAACCACTACACCGGATGGTGTCGTGGCCACGAAGGAGGCACCGGGTGAGATCGAGATCATCGGGCCGCACGTGAGCATCGGCTATTTGAACAACGATGCGCTCAACGCCGAGAAGTTCTTCGAAGTGGACGGCCAACGCGCGTTCCGCACGGGCGATTACGGTTGGTTCCAGAACGGGATCCTCTTCTTCAACGGACGCCGCGATGAGCAGGTGAAGCTGAATGGATTCCGCATCGAGCTCGGCGACATCACCGCACAGATGCTCACGGTGCCCGGTGTGGCCGATGCCATCGCGGTTCCGCTGAAAGCAGGGGAGACGGTGAAGAAGATCGTCGGCTTCGTAAGACCAGCACCGGGGACGGACAGGGCAGTGGTGAGGGGCGCCATCGAGGAGCGCCTGCGGAAAGAACTCCCGGCCTACATGGTACCCGCCGACCTGATGTTCGTGGACGCGTTCCCCGTGAACAGCAGCCACAAGACCGATCGAAAGGCGCTGATCGAGGCCTACTTGAAGCGCGTCAGGTGATCCGCGCTATCCAGCCTCGTTCCGTCCGAAATCCACGACCCTGTCCTTGCCGATGCGGAAGCCATAGCTGACATTGTGCTCGATGCACCAGTTGGGCTCGACAAGGAACGTGCTTTTGACGACCATGCGGAATCCGCATCGCTCGGGAGAGAAATGGACCCAGACGCTGTCACGGCAAGCGGGAGGATCACGATGGCCCTTCGGCGCGATATTGAACTGGAAACCGACCCCGCATTCCCCGATGCGTTGAAACTCGTCATAGTCAACCTGGCGGAGAAATTCCTCAAGCATGTAGGGCGACAGGTCGACCGCGATGGTCGTATCCTGATCATCGTCCGGATAGTGCACCCGCCGCATGGAATCCACGCAATGGAAGAAGCTCTCGAACAGTGCTGGCTCCAGCAGCCTTTTCATGCTGGCCGCATCGCAGGCCGCCATGGAAGGTGCTGATGGGCTATGATCGGAAACGGTGGTCGCTCCCATGCAGGCCCAAGCAAGGGCCATGGCGGTCGGAAGAAACAAGCGCATCAGTGGTTCAAATGTACCGGCAGGGTCATCGGATCGACCTTTACCAGGGACCTACATTCGCCCCGGTACAACGCATGGCGGATCGCGTTATTCTCGTCACTGGTGGCGCCGGCTTCATCGGTTCGCACGTCTGCGATGCGCTGGTAGCCGAAGGGGCTCATGTGCGTTGCTTCGACAACCTGGCCACCGGCAAACGCGCCAATACCGCTCATCTGGAAAGCGTGCGGGGATTCACCTTCGTTGAAGGGGATCTTCGTTCGCTCGAGGACCTGAGAGCCGCTGCGGCCGGCGTTTCCGCGATCGTCCACTTGGGAGCGCTCGGCAGCGTGCCGCGCAGCATCGCCGATCCTTTGCCGAGCGAGGCGGCCAACCTGACGGGCTTCCTCAACCTGTTGGAGGCCGCGCGCCACGCCGCAGTGAAACGCATCGTGTACGCCAGCAGCAGCAGCGTGTACGGCGACAGCGCTGAGCTGCCCAAGCGCGAAGGCACGGAAGGTCGACCGCTTTCGCCATACGCTGTGACCAAGGCCATGGACGAGGCCTACGCACATCTCTATCACCGGATGCACGGCCTCGAACTGGTCGGACTGCGCTTCTTCAATGTCTTCGGGGAACGGCAGGACCCGGAGGGCCCCTATGCCGCAGCGATCCCCAAGTTCATCCGCGCACTCCTGAAGCATCAACCACCGGTTGTACATGGCGATGGCGGCCAGACGCGCGATTTCACCTACGTGGGCAACGCCGTGCATGCCGTGCAATGCGGGCTGAACGCGGGTGAAGCCGCGTTCGGTGAAGTGTTCAACGTCGCTTTTGGCGACCGATGCGACCTGCTGACGCTCATCGCTCATCTCCGCACGCACTTGTCCCGCATCGATCCCGCGATCGCGGGCATCGGGGTGGAGCACGCACCGGACCGCCCCGGTGATGTGCGCGATTCCCTGGCTGACGTCACGAAGGCGAAAGAGCTGCTCGGCTACGCGCCGAAGTACGATCTGGCTTCCGGCCTGGAGCGGGCCGTCCCTTGGTACGCCGGGCACTGGCATTGAACCATGCTCAGCAAGCGCGCCAAGTACGCGTTGAACGCGTTGATGGAGTTGGCGAAAGCCGCGGATGAAGGCCCGCTTTCAGCCGCGGCCATCGCAGAACGGGCCCATGTGCCCGCGAAGTTCCTGGAGGCCATCCTCGTCGACCTGCGCAAAGCGGGCATGGTGGAAAGCCGCAAGGGCAGGGCAGGAGGACATCGCCTCGACCGGGCTCCCGAGGACATCAACGCGGCGGAGGTCTTCCGGCTCTTCGATGGGGCCATCGCCTTGGTGCCGTGTGCGACCCACAACTACTACGAGCGTTGTGAAGAGTGCGTGGATGAGGCCACCTGCGGCGTGAGACAGGTCTTCCTGGAGGTCCGGGCCGCCACCGTCGACCGGTTGAAGGAGGCCACGGTCGCCGACCTGCTGTCACGCGAGAGCCGGTTGCGGAAAAGTGTCGCCCGGAAGCGTCCGAAATAATCCCTATCGATCCGATAGGAATTATCATCTTCGCGAACACATCATCTGACCATGGCCACGATCCGACTGGGCGATATCGCCCCCGACTTCACCGCCGAAAGCACTGAAGGCCCCATCTCGTTCCACCAATGGCTCGGAGAAGGATGGGGCGTGCTCTTCAGTCACCCTGCGGATTTCACGCCGGTGTGTACGACCGAGCTCGGTGCCACCGCGCGCTTGAAGCCCGAGTTCACCAAGCGAAATGTGAGGGTCGCGGCGCTCAGCGTTGATCCGTTGAGCTCCCACAAACCCTGGGTCTCCGACATCAATGAGACGCAGCATGTGGTCGTTGACTTCCCGATCATCGCCGACCCGGACAGGAAAGTCGCAGAGCTCTATGACATGATCCACCCGAACGCCAGCGAGAAGACCACCGTGCGTTCGCTGTTCATCATCGGGCCGGACAAAAAGGTGAAACTGATGATCACCTACCCGGCGAGCACGGGCCGCAACTTCACCGAGATCCTGCGTGTGATCGACAGTCTGCAGTTGACCGCCAAGCATCAACTCGCCACCCCTGCGGATTGGAAGGCCGGGGAGGACTGCATCATCGCGGCCGCCGTCACGGATGAAGTGGCCGACCAGCGCTATCCGAACGCCATCAGGCGCGTGAAGCCCTATCTGCGTTACGTGGCCGCACCATTGACCTGAGTTGACCGCGACCAGCGGATGACCCCCGACCAGTGGATCGTCTCGGGCGTGGTGCTCGGCGCGTTGGTGCTCTTCATCAGCGAGAAGTTCAGCATCGATCTGGTCGCATTGCTCATCCTGGTCACCCTTGTCGGTACGGGGGTGATAACACCGGGCGAGGCCCTGAACGGCTTCAGTGATCAGGCCACGATCACAGTGGCCTTCATGTTCGTACTGAGCGCCGCATTGCTCCGCACGGGCGCGGTCGCCACGATAGGCCCAAGACTCTCGCGCATCTTCCGAAGCAGCCCGGCGATGGGCATGTTCCTCTTCGCGCTGGTGATCGGGGGCATCAGCGCGTTCGTGAACAACACGCCGGTGGTGGCCCTGCTCATGCCCGTGGTGATCCAGATGGCGCACAGCAGCGGACAGGCACCGGGCAAGTTGCTCATCCCCTTGAGCTACGCCACCATTTTCGGCGGCGTGGTGACGCTGCTAGGCACCAGCACGAACATCGTGGTCAGCGGCGTGCTCACCACCCAGGGGCGTGAAGGGCTGGGCATGTTCGACCAGACACCCTTGGGGCTCATTTTCCTCCTGGTCGGCGTGCTCTACCTCACGTTCGTCGGTCGCAAGCTGCTGCCCGATCGCCGCAAGGAGCGCGATCTCGGTGAAGAGTTCAACATGCGCGGCTACGTGACCGAAGTGCAGCTGCTGCATGGAGCGCCCGCCATCGGGCAACGCATCATGGAATCATCGCTCGTGAAGGAACTCGACATGGACATCATCGAGATCCGTCGTGGGATGGAGCGGTTCACCCTTCCGGCGGGCGATATGGTGCTCCAGGAAGGCGACACGCTCAAGGTGCGGTGCGAACTGTCCCGGATCCGCGAGATGAAGGACCGCGCCCACATCAGTGTGCAGCCGGTGATGAAGCTGGCCAATGATGACCTGCGGAAGCGTGGAACGACCTTGGTGGAGCTGGTGATCACATCGAGCAGCGAACTGGAAGGCAAAGTGCTCGGCGAGGCGGACATCATACGCAAGTACCGCGCTGTGCCGTTGGCCGTGCGCCATCGTGAGGATGTGGTACACGATCGCCTGCATGACGTGGTGCTGCGTGCCGGTGATGTGATCCTTGCCGAAGTCAGAAGCCATTACGTGCATACGCTGAAGCGCTTGGAGAGCACTAGGGAAAGCCCCTTCATCATCCTCACCGAACAGGAGGGCGTGGCCATCTTCCAGCGCAAGCGCTTCGCCTTCGTTGCGGCGATCCTGCTCGCGGTGGTCGTGCTGTCATCCTTGGAGACGGTCCCCATCGCGATCGCTACCCTCGGAGCGGTCGTGCTTCTGGCCACCACCGGCATGCTCACCATGAAGCAGGTCTACGGGTCCATCGAATGGCGGATCGTCTTTCTCCTGGCGGGTACGCTGAGCCTGGGTGTGGCCATGCAGAAATGCGGGCTCGCCGACCTTCTCGCTCGCGGCCTCGTTGACGTGTTGGGGCCGCTCGGCCCGCGATGGGTGATCTGTGGTCTTTATCTGGCAACGCTGATCCTCACGGAACTCATGAGCAACACCGCTACCGCCGCCTTGGTCACCCCGATCGCGCTCGCTACGGCGGGAACCATGGGCTTGAACGCGATGCCCTTCATCATGTCGGTCGTGTTCGCCGCTTCGCTCGGCTTCATGACGCCGTTCGGCTACCAGACCAACGCGATGATCTACGGTGCCGGACAATACAAGAGCGTGGATTTCCTGCGCGTCGGCACGCCGCTGAGCCTGCTGTTCTGGATCCTGGCCACCTTGCTGATCCCGCTGTTCTACCCGTTCTAGATGAACAAGGAACCGAAGACCGCGGCAGACATGGACCGCTCATGCATCACGGATGTTCGCGACGGTGAGTGACCTGCTCAGGAGCGAGGACAAGCGCGTACGACCGTTCTTTCGCACTCCATTGCCGAAGGTTGTATCCGCGACCACTGCGGAAGCGTCGTATCCAGTGAACAACAAGCCACATGCGCGCGATCCTTTTCTTCCTTGCCACTGCTGCGGTGCTCCTCTCGAACGCACAAGCACCGCCGACCATCCCGAACAAGGACATGGACGCGCTCCTGTCCGCTCATTTTGAGGGATCGAACGCTCCCGGTGCCTGCATCCTGGTGGCCAAGGGAGGCCAGGTGATCTATCGGCGCGCCACGGGTTCGTCAGACCTCACGATACCGCTGGCCACGGATGCGGTGTTCCGCATCGGCAGCATCACCAAACAGTTCACGGCGATGGCCGTCCTGCAACTGGTGCATGAAGGCAAGCTCACCCTAACCGATGAGTTGCAGACCCATCTGGACTTCCCCAAGAAGGACTGGTCCATCACCGTGGAGCAACTGCTGACGCATACCGCCGGGGTGCCCAACTACACCGACCTTGCATCCTTCACACCGGCCAACTTCGCGAAGGATGCCAGTCTGGCTGAGGTCATCGCCACATTCAAGGACCTGCCACTGGAGTTCGAGCCGGGCACGAAGTGGAAATACAGCAATAGCGGATACGTCCTGCTCGGTGCCCTCATTGAACGCCTCTCGGGCATGAGCTGGGAGATGTACCTGAACGAGCATTTCTTCGGCCCGCTGGGCATGGCGCGCAGCAACGCGAGCGCAGCGAACGGCCGGTTGACCGGTGAGCCCCAGGGCTTCCAGAAAGGGGAGAAGGGTTGGGAACCCGGAGTGCCGCTGAGCATGACCTGGCCTCACGGCGCCGGCGCGATCCGCAGCACCGTGGACGACCTGTTCGCGTGGAACAGCGCGGTGATGACGGACAAGCTGATCCCTGCCGATCTCCGCGGCAAGGCGCACACGGACCACCAGCTCAAGAACGGCGAGGCGACGAAGTACGGCTATGGATGGAGTTTTCTGAATGTGCAGGGCAGCCCTTCCATCGAACACAATGGCGGTATCAACGGCTTCACCAGCGCGAGCCTCTATCTGCCCAAAGAGGACATCTATGCCGTGGTGCTGAGCAACGCGGAGACGAACGCGGCGGATGCGCTGGCCCCGCAGCTCGCGGCCATCGCTTTGGGCAAACCCTACCCGACAGGTGTCGGCATCACGGTTCCGATCGATGAACTGAAGAAGCTGGAGGGCGTCTACCTCAGCACCGATAGTGTGAAGCGTTACATCACGGCGGACGAACAGGGTCTGCATGCCCAGCGCGAGGGCTCGACCACGCGGGATCTTGTTTGTGTCGCGCCGGACACGTTCTTCTACAAAGGCGATGTGACCAGCCTTGAGTTCGTGCGCCAAGGCGGAAAAGTCATCGGAGCGCATTTGTTGTCCCGGAGCCAGGATGAGCAGATCGCCTTGACGGACCTGGCGTTGCCCGCGCGGACGGAGGTGAAGCTGGATACGGAGACCTTGAAGCGCTACACCGGAGAATTCGAGCTCAGCCCGGGCTTCACGATCACCTTCCGCGTGGAGAACGACAAGCTTTTCGGGCGTGCCACCGGCCAACCGGAGTTCGAGATGTTCGCTGAAGGACCGGACAAGTTCTTCCTGAAGGTCGTGGATGCGCGCATCGAATTCTACCCGGCGGCCAACGGCTCCGTGGAGCGCATGACGCTTTTCCAGGGAGGTGCGATGGAGGGGAAGCGGATCAAGTGATCAACGGGATCCACGCCCTGATCGTCCGGTCGTCGCCAGCGCTGAGCAACTTCCCGTCAGCGCACCAGTGTACCGCGTTCACGCTGTGCGTGTGACCGCCCTGTTTCAATTCGAGGCGATCCAGTGGATCGAAGGTCGCCGCGTCCCACAGTTTCACCGACTTGTCGCGGCTGGCGGTGGCGCATATCCCGGCATCGGGGCTGAAGGCGATCCCATAGATGTTCGCCCTGTGCGCCGGGATCGCTTGGAGCGGGGTGAAGCCGGCGTCGCTGCGCCAGAAACGCAAGTGGCCATCACGGCCACCGCTGATGAGCACCGGTTTGGACGGATGCCAGCACACACTGGCCGCGCCCCGCTCGTGCGCTTCGATGACCTGCACCGTGTTCAGGTCGGTCGTTTCGAGCACATGTACCCGGCCATCGAGCGAAGCGATGGCCAGCAGCGATCCATCCGCGTTCAACGCGAGGCCGCGCACCTTCTCCTCGCCCAGCGGTACGTGGCGTTCCAGTTCCATCGTCGGCACTTTCCACACGCTGATCGAGCCGTCGCCGCCGGAGCATACGATGCGGTCTTTTCCCAACGGGATGATCCGGAAGATCCCCAGGCGATGCGCTTGCAGATGCCGGAGTTCTTCTCCCTCCTTCAGGTCCACCATGTGCAACCCGCCCTCGCTGTTCCCGATGAAAAGCAATTTGCGCTCGCCGTCGTGGTGCATGCTGTAGACCGGCTTGAGCGCGTCCGCTACCTGTTCGCCATGATCGGGCATCCGTACGTCCCAGCGCACCACCCTGCCATCGCCACTGGCGCTGAGGAAAAGGTTGGGATTGGAAGTGCCTTGCAACGCGTACACCGCGCCCCGGTGTCCCGTGAACATCGCATGCCGTTTCCAAGTCATGGTCCCGCCTCTGATCGTTACAACGCGAGGAGGGTTCCCCTTCGCGTAACGACCGCCAAGACGAGCGTACCGGCAGAAGGGATGCCTCCGGTCTGAAAACTCGCGTGGACCGCGATCAGATCAACCTGTTCTCGCGTGCCGCGGCCTTGCGCTTGGGGTCGCTCGGCATCGTACCGAAGACGTAGTCCCAGAGCGGGCTGCTCACACCGAAAGCGCCATCGTCACCAACGAAGTGGTGCAGATTGTGGTGCTTCCAGATCAGGGAAAAGAAATTCTTCGGCGGCTTGTACATGTGGATGGCGTAGTGTGCCGCCAGGTACGTACTGTATCCGAAGAGGAATCCACCGCCAAACGCGTAACCGTATTCGCCCATGACCAGACGGAAGAGCGCGATGAACAACACGGCGAGGACGATGCTCACCACCGGGGGCAAGGCCAAGCGGCTTTTGTCCCTCGGGTGGTCGTGATGCACCCCGTGGATGGTGTATTGGAATTTCTTCCGCTTCTCCGTGGGAGCGGGAATGTGATACAGGTAGCGGTGCATCACGTACTCGATGAGCGTGAAGAACAACGCGCCCACGGTGAAGAAGAGGGCGGCGCTCGTCCACGCGAGACCCAACCGTGCGATGGAATACCAGAGGGTGAGGGCACCTGCGCTCCAGAAGAGCGCGAGCGGGACGGCGATGTGCGTCTTGGTGAGCGCCTCGAGGAAAGGGTTGTCGAAGATCTTGCCCGGACCGGGTTTGGGAGTGCCCATCGTTTTGCCTTAGCGGCCGCGAATCTAGTCGGCCCGACCCGCCGACCGACTGCCGAAGATCAGCCGGATCCCGAAGAACAGGCTGCGACCGGGCGCCGGATTGTAGTAACGCCCGCCCGGGTCGTTCACTTGGATCCAACTTGAATAGCGCGCGTCGAACAGGTTCTCGCAATGCACGAAGAGCGAGATGTCCGTTGCCCGACCTGCGAGGAGATAGGAGAGGCGTGCGTGCTCCATGTGTTTGTCGGTGGTCGCCGGACCTCCAGTCGGCGTGCTGCCGATGAGCCGGACACCGGCTTCCAGCCCCAGCCCCTTCGACAGGAAACCGCTCGCACGTGCCACCAGGCCGGCCGTGATCAGGGGTATCCCGGGGATGTCGCCCATGCTCTCGCTTCCTGCCGTGGGGTCCGTTCGGCGCAGATCCGTGGTCGTGATGGCGGTGGATGCCAGCAGGTCCACGCGTTGTGCCCCAGCTTGGTGTACCGGGCCGCGTACAAGCAATTCACAGCCGGCCACCAGGGCCTGGTCCTGGTTCTCATAGTACGTGCGGCCTTCGCTGATCTGCTTCTGCGTGATAAGATCCTCCACCAGCCGATGGAATACAGTGAAGTCGGCCCGAACAGGGGTCTCCGCCAGCTCATTGGAGGCGCCGAGTTCCCATTCGCGCACATGCTCACCGCGTAACGTGCTGTTGAACCGCCCCGAACTGCCCAGGAATTCCCACACCGTGGCCCGGCTCATGCTTTCGGCGTACCGCAGGTGAAGTTTGTAGCCGCTGCCGATCACCTGTTCCAGGCCGGCATAGGGGAGTGCCCGGGGCGTGGTGCTCAGCTTTTTCTGCGTTCCGGCGACCCAGTCTGTGTGGTCGTAGTCCGTTCGTTCCATCCCTACACCGGCGTGCAGGGTGAGTTTGCGGCCAAGACGGGTGACCGTTGTCGCGAACGTGTTCAGGTTCACCACCCGGGTATCCCCGTTCACTTTCACGTCGCCGATGCGCCGGTCCACATAGGACTGTTCCCGCAACCGGTCACGTTCGGTCAGGGCTTCCAGGCCGATGTCCCACGCGATGGGCAGCTTGAACGACCTGGTCCCACCGATCGATAGCCGCGCCCCGAACGCCCGTATCGTCTCCTCCTTGTAGCCGCAGTTCGCCGCTGTCGTTCCATAGGGGTTGGTCTTGTCGATCAGTTGCCCGTGCATACCGCCGCGCACCGTGATGTTCTCACCGAGCCGCAGCTCGTTGGCCAGGCCGCCCATCACCTGTTCCTTGTCGATGTGCGCGTCCAAGAGAACGGAGTAGGCCCGAGCCGCACGCGGATCCTCTTCGGCCGTCCGTTCATCCACGCTGCCGGGCAGTTCCCAGGAGGCCTTCTGCCAGGTAACGAATACGCGCGTTACGCTTTTCTTGAGAGCGAAGGAGGAGGCGATGAACGCCTGATCCCGCGCATTGGATTCCTGGTCGCGGTAGCCGTCGTTGCGCTGATGTACCAGCCCGGCCGTGAATAGGCGCCCGTCCTTGTTGGTCCGGGCCACGGCACCGAGCCGATAGTAGCCGCATGAACCCCCGGTCGCTTCCACCGTCGCATCCGTGCCGACCGCGCTCCGGAATGGACCACCGGCCAGCAGGAGTCCACTGGGTGCGCTGCCGTACATCGGGCTGCCTACGCTGCGCACGATGTCCAACGAGCCCACCAGCAGCGGGTCGAGCATTTCCAATGGCGTGCTGCCATCGGCCAGGGTAAGTGGGAAGGGCCCCCAGTAGACCTTCACCCCACGCACGCCGTACGGGGACCGGAGCAGGCTGCCCCGGATGCTCAAGCGCGTGCTGCCGCCGTGGCCGCGCTCGTCCCACTGCACGCCGGGGATCCATTGCGCCGCGCTGCGCAGCGATGCACGCTCGAAACCGGCGATCAGCGTGCTGTCCAAGGTGCCCGTGGCGGCCAACGCCTGGCGGTCGCGTTTGCGCGGCCAGTGCTCGATGACCACTTCTTTCAAGAGGGTGCTGGCCGCGTATCCCACCTCCACGGTGCCCTTGGCCTCGGCCACCACCACACTCGCCCAGGTGACCGGGTATCCGGCCTTTTCGATCCTTACGGAATCGCACCTTGTGGGAATGCACACCTGGCCACCCGCATCGGTCTGCCAAGGACCATTCCCGTCCGCGCACCACACCGCGCAATCAGCGAGGCCGTCGTGGGAGCCTTCCTGGACCACCCGGAAACAGGTCTGGCCGCTACCTGCGAGGGCAACGGCCAGTCCCAGTAGCGCGACAAGGGGTCGCTTCATTGTCCGTGCAAAGTAGCGGACGGTCCCGGCCGTTCAGGTCGATACCCGACCGATCGTTGCAAGGCTGTGACGGACGGTCATCCTCCGCCGTCGGCAGAGGATCACCCCCGCATCAAGCGCGTACGATCACTTCTTCTCGAACGAAAGCGCCACGGAGTTCATGCAATAGCGCAAGCCGGACGGCTTTGGACCATCGTCGAACACATGGCCCAAGTGGCCCCCACAGCGGCCGCAGACGACCTCGGTGCGTGCCATGCCGAACGCATGGTCCGTGTGTTCGGCCACCGCTGTCTTTTCAAGCGGCTGATAGAAGCTGGGCCAACCGGTGCCGCTCTCGAACTTGGTGTCGCTGCTGAACAGCGCCTGTTGGCAGGCGGCACAGTAGTAGGTGCCTTGCTCGTGGTTGTCCCAGTATTCACCCGTGAACGCGCGTTCGGTGCCGGCCTCGCGCAACACACGGTACTGCTCGGGCGTCAGTTGCTTTCGCCATTCGTCGTCGGTCTTCATCAGGGTCGGTGTGTCGGTCGTTGGATATGTCTTCGCTTTCGGGGTTTGGCCGCAGGCTGAAGTAAAGGTGGCCAAGGCCAACGTGAGGGGCAGAAAGAGGGGGTTTTTCATGGATCATCTGTTTCATCCGGGCCATCGGGGCCGATGCATCGGGCGGTGGTGCGAAAATGAATGGGCAACCACAGGAACACTTTTCCAGGGGAAGACGTTCGGACAAGACTTACGTGATCGGTAGCTGGGCGGATCGACGGCCCCGACGAGGTCCTCATTCCATGGATCCAAGATCCGGGATACATTCGCGGCCCGTTCCCAAGAACTGGACGCTTAGCTCAGCTGGTTCAGAGCACTACTTTGACAGAGTAGGGGTCACTGGTTCGAATCCAGTAGCGTCCACTGATATTTCCGCAGGTCGACTGTGCATGGCACAGGCCGCGCCTTACCCCGATGGATCGTTCCACCGTACTCGCCGCGATCGCCCTGGTGGGCGTGTTCGTGGTCTTCGTGCGGCAGAACAAGTTGCAGGACGAGATGAAAGGGAGATCGGGACAGGATCGGGCCACGGTGATAACCGCTGCAACGGCCACCAAGCCTCCTGTTGAAGTGGCCCACTACATGGCCCGTATCCAACGGCACGCCGAGAAGCTCTGGTGGGCCGGCCAAGAGGGCAACCTGGAGCTGGCCAAATTCTATCGGCACGAGATCAAGGAAGAGATGGAGGCCGTTGCCGACGGTGGGGTGGTGGACGATGGTGTTCCCGTGAGCGAACACATGAAGGTCTATGGGATCCGTGCGGCGGATGCACTGAAAGAACAACTCGCGACCGACGGACTGAAAGACTTCGATGACCACTACGAGGCGCTCATCCTGGCGTGCAACAGCTGCCACAAGGTGACCGGCCATCCCGAACTGCGGATGCGCGTTCCCGCTGAGAACCGATTCACGGGCCAGGACTTCTCCGTCCAGCCCTGACCTGTGACCCCCATGACGCCCCCCCGTCCCAACGGCACCAACTGTCCACTCGGTTGTTCAAGAGCAGGGCGAAGAGAGACCAGTCGCTGACCGACGAGGAATTGGTGTCCCTGCTCCAGAAGGAGATGGACGCTGAACGCTTTGCCGTGCTGTACGACCGCTACTCGACCAAAGTCTTCCAGAAGTGTGTGGGCATGTCGCGCGACCGCGACCTGGCCAAGGACCTCACGCACGACATCTTCCTGAAGATCTTCATCAACCTCAGCAAGTTCGACCATCGCAGCAAGTTCGGCACTTGGGTGTACAGCATCACCTATAACTACTGCTTGGACAACCTTCGCAAGAGCAAGCGCCATCGCGAGGAAGACATTGATGAACGCACCCAGGAGGGCATTCCGACGGACGAGGCGAGCGAGGCCCAGCTCCTCGGCTTGCGAGCTGAGCGCTTGGATCAGGTGCTCACCGTGATCGACCCGACCGACCGCGCGATCCTGTTGATGAAGTACGAGGACGAACTGCCGGTAGTAGACATGCAGGACGCTTTGGGCATCGGGGAAAGCGCCGTGAAGATGCGCTTGCTGCGCGCTCGTGAACGGGCCATCGCCAAGTACCGCGAACTTTATCCGGAAGAGCGATGAGCGAGAACCCGTTCAAGATCATCCGGTCCACAGACCAACCGCCCGAAGCCCTGCGTGGTGAGGTGGTGAGCAGCGTGAAGTTCCTCATGCTCATCCTGCGCTTTGTCCAACTTTTCGTCGCGGACTTCTCGCAGGTCCTTTTCGACAGAGTGCGCAAGACGGACAACGGCCCCGCCCCTTCACATAAACCTCCCCACCCCACCTCTCCACATGAACCTTGAGCTGTTGAAGGAAAGCCTGCGCCACGCGTTCGAGCAGTACGTGGTAGCCATCATCAATGGTCTGCCGGGCATCATCAGTGGCCTCATCATCCTGCTGATCGGCTGGCTGATCGCCAAGGTGCTGCGCGGGGTGGTGAAGGGCATCGCCCAGCGCTCCGGATTGGACGGGGCTGTGGAGCGCAGTGGCTTCTCCAAGGTCCTGGGCAAAGTGGGCATCGCCAAGATGTCCTCCTTCCTCGGAGGCCTCGTTTACGCCTTCGTGTGGCTCATTTTCATCGTGGCCGCCGCTGAAGCCATGCACCTCACCGGCGTTACCAACGCGATCAACAAACTGTTCGCCTACATGCCCACCTTCCTCACTGCGGTGGCCATCTTCCTGGTGGGCCTTTGGGGCGCCGAACTGGTGAAGAAGGCCGTGGGCACTATGATGGACAGCGTGGGCCTGAGCGGTGGAAAAGTGCTCACTTCCGTGCTGTTCGGCATCATGGTCCTCTTCACTTCCATCACCGCCTTGAACATGGCCGGGGTGGATACCACGCTCATCACTTCCAACATCGTGGTGGTCATGGGAGGCATATTGATCGCCTTCTGCATCGCCTATGGTTTCGCAGCGCGCGACATCCTCACCAATATCCTCAGCAGCTATTATGGGAAGGACCGCTTCAAGCCGGGAATGCGCGTGAAGGTGGGTGCCGATGAAGGGGTGATCGAGAAGATAGACAGCATTTCCATCGCCATACGCACAAAGGACCGCTTGGTACTACTGCCCACCAAACAATTGATCACTGAGCGGATCGAGGTCTTGGGTGAGATTCCACTCGCAGAAGAGTGACCGACACGACCTTTGCCGTCTATAGGGCCTTCGGAACCAACGCTACGCACATGAACGAACACGTCGGACAACTGAACACTTGGGGACAGAAGGCCATGGAACTCCTCATGGATTACGCGCCCAAGGTGATCATGGCCCTCATCGTCCTGTGGATCGGCTCCATGCTGATCCGCATGTTGGCCAAAGTGCTCGGAAGGGTGCTCGACCGCCGTGGTGTGGAACCCACGCTCAAGCGCTTCCTGCACAGCCTCGTCACCATCTCCCTGCGCATCCTGCTGTTCATCACCGCCATCCAGATGATGGGCGTGCAGACCACCAGTTTCGTGGCGATCATAGGGGCGGCGGGCCTGGCCGTCGGTCTGGCGTTGCAGGGCACCTTGGCGAACTTCGCCGGTGGTACGCTCATCCTGCTCTTCAAGCCCTATAAGCTCGGCGACCTCATCGAGGCCCAAGGCGTGCTGGGCAACGTGAAGGAGATACAGATCTTCACCACCATACTGCTCACACCTGAGAACAAGACGGCCATCATTCCCAATGGTGCGATGGCCAACGGCAACATCATCAACTACAGCGCGGACGGGAAGATGCGCGTGGATCTGAGCTTCATGGTCAGCAACGGGGAGTCGATCCCGCGCGTGCGCGAGGTGCTGTTGGCCTCCATGGCCGCCGACCCCAAGGTGCTGAAGGATCCCGCCCCGAGCGTAACGGTGAACAAGCTGGCCATGGACGGCGTCGAACTCGCCGTACGTCCATGGTGCGACCCGGTAAACTACTGGGACGTGTACTTCGGCACGTACGAAAGGGGACGCGAAGCGCTGGTCACGGCCGGCATCAAGGGCCCCCAACACGAAATGCACGTTCGGAATCTTTGACCGGACGTCCTCCATCGATCAGACCAAAACCAAAACTCCCGTTATGAAACGACACTACGCTCTGGCCATCACCACCGCGACCTTGCTGGCCGCACAGGCCCAGGACGCCACCAAGGTCATCCGTGAATCCGCGCCCCTTTCCGCTGCCGACAGCCTCGGCCGCGAGTGGCTGAAAGGAGGCGTCTTCAACGTCAACATCACGCAGGTCAGCCTCACCAATTGGGTGGCCGGTGGCAACAACAGCCTCGGTGGCATCGCCATGTTCAACGGTTTCGCGAACCGTCACAAGGGGAAGTACGTGTGGGACAACAGCCTCGTGCTCGCGTTCGGCGGCCAGATGCAGGCGCCGCAGGGTGTAAGCCCCATGGACGGTGCCATAACGAAGACCGACGACCGCATCGAACTCAACAGCAAGTGGGGCCGCGAGTTGAAGAAGCCGTGGTTCTTCTCCGCCCTCGGACAGTTCAAGACCCAGTTCACCGAGGGGTTTGATGGCACCGGAACGAGGATCTCCAATCTGTTCGCCCCCGCCTACCTCATTCTCGCGGTCGGTCTCGACTACCGGCCCAACGACAACTTCTCGGTCTTCATCTCACCGGCGGCCATGAAGCTCACCATGGTGAACGACAAGAAGCTGTTCAACGGTATCCCTGACGATGGGCGTGTCTTCGGCGTGAAGAACGGAAGCACCACGGAAGTGGAGGTCGGTGGGTACATCCGCGCCCAGTACCAGAAGAACATCTCCAAGAACTTCACCTTCCTTACGCGCGGCGACATCTACAGCAACTACCTGCGCAACCCGCAGAACATGGACATCTCTTGGGAGACCCTGTGGACGTTGAAGGTGAACAATTGGTTCGGAGCCACGCTGAACACCTTGTTGCTGTACGACCACGACATCGATGTGCCGAAGGTGAAGGAGGTGGTGAACGGTATTCCTGTCCCCGGAACACCGGGCCCCGGGGCCCAGTTCAAGGAGACGCTGGGCATCGGTATCACGTTCGCGCTCTGATCCGCTTGCGGCGCGGGTCCGAAGTCCGGATTCCACTGCTCCAAGGCAGAGGATCCCGGGCTTCGGCTTGCGACCCGATCCGGCCTACTTGAAACGCCACGGCCCATCGATCGGCTGGAAGAGCCCGTAAAGGACCGGGTTCCCTTCGCGAACGCTCAACCGCAGTCCGGTCAGCAGGGCAGGGAGGCGGGACTTGTTGTAGAGGTACGTACGCAGCCGGAGCCCGGCACCATGTCCGGGAATGTCGGCCAGCTTTACGGCCGCGATCAAGCTGATGCTGTTCGGCATCCGTAGCGCGTCGCTCATCTTCGCCGCACGGTAGAACCGGGTGTTGTCTCCTTCCTTCAGTTCAACTACCAGGGTCAGGTCGCTGGCGGGATCAACGGATGCGAGATCAGCGCGCACTTCGATCACATCATTGTCGCTTCGGACCAGTTCGTACATCGGGCCATCGTACACGGCCCCGTACTCGTGACCGGTGAAATCCCATCGTTTCGGGGCCAATCCGCCATAGCCGAACGCGCCGGTATCCGCCACCAACCGGATCTTGGGATCCACTTCCCAGCCTTCGCCTTCAAACACTTCGGGTGACTTCGCGCGCTCACCGAAGGTGTCCTGCACCGTTCCGTCGTGCGGTCTCGCGCCGAAGCGGAAGGTCTGCCCTTCATAACGATCGTGCCGGGCGAGCAGGAAGGGAAAGCGCGCTTGCACCTTGGCCACGTTCTCGGGCTCGGCGCTCGTGATCTGCCCATAGAAGACCGTTCCGGCCGAGGTGTGTGCGAGCAGGCTGTCGAGCGTTCCAACGGGCCCCCCACGCAAGTTCAGGTATGGCGCCTGCGAGGGCCGGACGCACCACAAACGACGGTAGAAGCCGATCACTTCCTCGGGGAGGTCTACCAGTGCGAGGGTGCCGTCCGTCTCCGCAGCGATCGTTCCGCGAACGATGTCCTCGTATTTGCTCTTGTAGAACAGGTGATAGTGCTGGCGATCGTTGATCAGAGTGAACACCGCGGCGATAGCTGCGATCGCTGATGCGCCGATCGCCTGCAAGGGCCGCAAGTGCCGCAGACCGGCCAGGATCCCGATCAGCAGGTACGGGAAGGAGAAGAGCAGCACGCTGTACTGGAGCACGGGCGAACGCAGCACGGAGTAGGCATAACCGATGACCAACGGGAGAAGTCCCCAGGTGAGGGTTATGCCCCAAAGCGCGCGGGAGGTACCACGATGTTTGATCCGCAATGCCGCTGCCCCGGCGATGAGCAGGGCGATCA
>JAGODO010000299.1 GCA_017998165.1 Flavobacteriales bacterium
GTGTAGTGCCCCGGATGACGATGGTGCCTTGCGCCTGGCCGCTGAATTTGCCGTAGAGGCTGATCGGTCGTTGCGCGAAGAGGTCGGCCACATGCAGGGGTGTGACGTCCTGGACGTTCAAGCCTTCGTATTCCACGGTGATGCCCGTGAGCACCGGTGCCTCGATGTAGGTGGCGAAACGCTCGGCCACGGCCTCCACCTCCGCTTCGCCGAGCACCACGAACGGCTGCCCTTGCCCGGCACGGGCCAGGCCCTCGATCAGGAAGCGGTTCACGTTGGCACCGATGCCGAAGGGGAAAACGTTGGCATCACCGGCCTTTTCGCGCACCAGTTGGAAGGCTTCCCGCTCCACCGCCACAAAGCCGTCGGTCACGATGACGAAGCTGCGCGACATGCCCGCTGTTCGCGGGATATCCAACGCGCGCCGCAGGGCGGGCAAGAGTTCCGTACCGCCGCGCCCGGACTCGCGGTCGATGAGGTCGAAGGCGTTCTCCAGTTCATCTTCGGTGGCTTGCGGGGATGTATTCTGGTACAGCGCTGACCCCCCCGAGAAGAGCAGCACATTGAATTTGTCCTGGGGGCGCAGGTCCTTGAACAGTCGTTCCATCAAGCGTTTGGCCACATCCATCGGATAACCCTTCATGGAGCCCGAGACGTCGAGGATGAAGATGTACTCCCGAGGCAGGATCTGCGCGCTGGCCACGCGCGCTGGCGGCTCCGCCATCAGCAGGAAGAAGTTCTCCTCATGGCTCGTGCCCGTCATCAGGCCGCTCGTAATGGCATTGTCGCTGAGCCGGTAGCGCAGGACGAGGTCGTTATTGTTGTCGTGCTTGCCATCGTCGGTACGCAGCTTGATCTCCGCCTGTTGCGCGCTGGGGAACGTGACATCACAGGGATAGGTGGGTACCAGCACGTCCTTCAAGGGGAGCGGGCTGGCGATGGAGGCATGGAAGGTGAAGCGGGGGCGCGCCTTGGGGAAGTCGGGTTGCAGGGTGAGCGTATGCGGATTGGACGTCCATTCCTCGTTCGTTTTGTTCGGGCCACCGTCGTAGCGCTGCCCGACCACCACCGGATAGACGAATTCGTAGACCCCTTCCTCCGGAACGATGTGCTCGGTGTAGCGGAGCTCCACGTCGATGGTGATCCCGCTGGTGATGTTGGCCACGCTCATCTGGAAGACGTTGGGGCGCTGCTGTTCCAGCAGGGATGCCTTCTTGCCGGCCTTCTGAGCTTCTTGGAATTCCTGCTTCGCTGCCTCGCGCTCCTTCACCTTCGCTTCGATCACGCGATCCCCGATACGCATCGTCATGCCATGCACCGCCGCGCGGGTACTGGCGGGGAAGACATACTCAGCTTGGAGCGTCTCCTTGTGCGTGTTCCGGTAGGTCTGATGTACGGTCACGTTCGCGATCGTACCGGCGATATGGACCTCCGCGGAAGTGGAGATCAGGGGCAGGTCGATCCCTGTGAGTGGCGCACCGTTCTCGTCGCGCAACACGAAGCGCGGGGCTTCGCTGTGGTCGGTATCGTATTGGTTCTGGGCGGTGGTGAGCGCTGCGACGAGCAGGGCGAGGGGAAGAGCGAGGATCGTTCTGAGCATGGTTCAAGGTCTGGCCATGCTCCGGAACGTCGATCCACGGCGATCGGTATGTCGCGCCCGTTTTTGCTATGGGCCTACGGTCGTTCAGACTCGCCGGACGTACGCCATCACTCCACTGCGGCAGGCGCTGGAGCAGGTGCTTCGCCCGCGGAGTTGGATCCGCACCGGAAGCGATAGGTGATGCCCACACCGAACCGTGGCAGGAACTGGGGCCCACCGGAGGTTCCACCCGCAGAAGCCTGGTTGGTGTAGGTGAATTGGTCCGGGTAGATCTCCGTAGAGGTGGACGAACGCGCCTCGCCATAGGAGCCCCAAGCCCAGGTCGGCGCGAATTCCGCACTGAGGTACAGGTCGCATACCACGCGGTACCGGAAGCCGACCATCGGCGCGAAGCCGAACAGCGTACCGCCTTTGTACCTGATTTTCTCGACGGATGAATAGAGCAGTTCACCGGTGGCCTTGCTCGTGCTGGAGTAGTGGACCGACTCTTTCAGGTCGTCCATGGAACGAACGACGGCTTCGGCCCCGAACCAGGGTTCGAGCCGGTCGAAGGAGAGGTAGTGCACACAGCCCAGCGAGAGGGTGTTGATCTCCTGGCGGTACTCGACGTCCATCTTGCTGTTCTCCGGATACCAGGAAGGGTTCTCCCCGATCTGGTTGCGGTCCATCGCATTGCGGGCATGCTCGAAGCCGATACGCACAGCACAGCCGTTCGTGAATTGCTTTTCCGCTACCCCACCGAAGGCCAGCGAAGAGTTCACCTCCTCATGCGCCGGAGTGATGTACGTGGTCGGAGCGGAACGTTGCAGGATGGCCGCATCGCCCCATATCGGGTTGCGGAACTGCGCGGACACGTTCCAACCGGCTTGCTGGGCAAGGCTGGTGAGCGTGCAGAGACCAGCGATCGCTGTGGCGATGTGTTTCATGGCTTCTTTGGGTTGAGGATCGAACGTTCGAAGGTAACCGGCTCTAAGACGCCGAAGGGCCACGGAGGCTGCCTGCGGAACCGGATGTCCACCACATCCCGATCACATGGGGTCCATTGGGAACTCGGACCTCCGGTCAATCATGGGCCTCCATCAGTGCCTTCGCGCGGATGCACCACAGCAGTTCCTTCACGAACCCCGTTGCGCGTTTCTCCATCGCTTCGGGTTCGGCAGGCACACCGTTCTCATCGAACGCGGTGCCGACCTTCGGAATGGGGAATAGCGCAGGCACCGTCCACGCGCGGATCTTCCAGAGCGAGAACTGCAAGGACGTGATCACCTGCATGCCACCGAAGGACCCATCGCTGTTGGTGCAGATGGCGACAGGCTTGCGGTGCCACTCATCGTAGAGCAGGTCCACCACGTTCTTCAGTGCGGCCGGATAGCCTCCGTTGTATTCGGGCGTCACGATGATGACGCCATCCGCTCCAGTGATGCGCTGCGCGAATTCGAGTGCGGCGGGCGGCTTGGGGTCCAGGTTTTTCAGCCGTTCGTGAAAGACCGGGAAGTCATAGCTGGACAGGTCGATAAGGTCAACGTCCCCGAACTGCCGGTCTTGTATGAAGCGTTGCAGGAAAAGTGCCGTGCGGTGGCTCTTGCGGCCGGTGCGCACGCTGGCGGAAAGGATGGCGATCTTGGGCATGGGGCCTCGAACCTAAGCCGAACCGCTGCGCTCAGCCGATGACCCGCGCGTTGGGATAGCGCTGCTTCCAGAATGCCAGGGCCTCTAGCTTGGAGAGTGTGATCACCGTGCGCTCGTCCAACCGCACTTTGATGGTTTTCAAGCCTTCTTTGATCGGCTGGGACAGGATGAGCTTCTTGCTGCGGGGCATGACCGGTTATTTTCCGAGCACCTCTCATCATCGTGCCAATTCCCGCATGCGGAGCATGGTTTGCTCGGAACCGTTGGGGATCGTGACTTGTTCAACCGCGCAGGAGTACTTTGGAAAGCGCGGACGGGTAGCGGTGTACCCGATCGTGGTGGGAATTCCACCTTCGTCGCCACCTCAGTTCGCTATGCGTTCGTCCCGATAGATGACCGTCGTCTTCTTGATCCGGTGGCCCCAAAACCTGGACCGCATGACCTGTTCCACATAGGCGGGCATGCCTGAAGTCGTATCGAAACAGACGTCGAAAGTGACGTCCACGGCCTCTCGTACCGGTCCCATGGTGTCGAGAAAGGGGGCAAGGAGGTCAAGGCCGGCCATGAACTGGTCAAAGTCGACAGTATCGACTTCGACGTGTCCGTGCAGAGCGACGTGTGTGCCCGGGTCGCATAGCACGTTGGCTGTGCGCTCGATGCGGACGCGGATCGGAGAGAGCGCTGGGTCAAGCAGGTCCAACGCCCCCTCGACCTTCGTACTATCGGTCAGCGTAAAACCGAACGACCGATGGAACAACTCGGGATCGGTCAATACGTGTTCTGTCACCCGGGCGCTATCGAGGCCCCAGGCGAGCAACTTTTCCCTCATGTCAGGAAGGAGGGTCTTTGCCTGATCGAGGTAGATGTTCAGCATGGTGTCCAGACGGGCGTGCATCTCCGGGTAGTTCAACAACCGGTCGATCGAACCGTCCGATTGACAGGCGTAGACCATGCGGGTGCTGGGAAAGAAGTAGCCGGGGCCGGGTGGAATGGTGGTGTCCTCTTCAGCGGTCATCACGCCGAATTCCTGCCATTCGACACGGGCGGACATGCCGGTGTCCAGCACGACCAGGCGTACGTACTTCTCCTTCCGCCTGCCTTCACCGATCGAGTCCGCGCTGAAGACGCTGTCAGCTGAAACCACGCGTAGCCAGAGCGTATCGCCGGTGGTCCATTTGTCGTTGCTCAGCATGATCGGCACGTCCGCTTGCGGCCGGTGGCAGCTGCACAGCGCGCCGACCATGGTGCCGAAGAACAAGAGCCGGACGCCCATCAGCGTACGCGTTCCGCCGTGATGCCCAACGCGCATTTGAAATGCCCCTTCGGACAGCTTTTGTGCCCGTGCAGGCCGCATGGCCGGCAGTCGAGTTTTTCGGTTGCCTCGACGATGCGTCCGTTCGCACGCAACGGCCCGAAACCGAAGGCTGG
>JAGODO010000033.1 GCA_017998165.1 Flavobacteriales bacterium
ATCACGATGCGGTCCTTGTCCCAGATCGGCTCACGTTCACGCCGGTCCACGGGGAACAACCAGAGATCGTAGCGCCGCGGCTCGAACGCATACGCGGCTTCATAGGCCATGAGCACCAGGTGCGGGACCAGCACGCCCACCGAGGCGGAAGACAGGATAAAGGCGAAGACCGACTGGCTACCGGATCCAAAGAGCGTGGGGATGAGCCAATGCCCCAAAAAGATACCCAGGCCCGTGAAAAGCATGGTGATGAACGTGATCAGCAACTCGGGGCCCGCCGACCGCACGCCATCCGCCCGCTTCGACAACCACGCCTCGTGGAGCATGCCGACGGGTATGCATAGCGCCGTCGTGATCAGGAACACCATTTTGGGGACGGACCCCGCCTGGCCACCGAAAAAACTCTTGAAGGCCATGCAGCCGAGCACGAGCCCGAGCGAGAAGTACAGCAGCATGTGCAGCACGAGCTTCTTGTCCAGCTTGGCTGTTTTGGCCTGGGCCGCCTTGGCCATCTTCAACTGGCCCTTCAATCCACGCTCCACGGCTTTCGCCTGCGCGGCCTGGCTCCTTACTCCACCTAGGGGGTCCATCGTTCTGCTCAGTTCAGGATCGAAGTGACGCCTAATCTACAATACCCGCGCTCCGTAGCCAGCCTGGCCCCGGCCGGTGCTGGTCGCACACGCAGTTCCACCGTGGCGAACTGATCCGCACGGGTCAAGAGTCCCAGAAGGAAATCCAGCTTTTTCCGCCCGACCTGGCCAGGCGCGAAGGTGTTCGCCACTTGCGCGTCCATGGGACCCAGCGAGACCACCAGCACCTGCTCGAACACCTCGGCTGTTCCGCTCAACAGGCTGTCCACCCCGAGCTGCATGCCGCTCAACCCGTCCATCCCGTCCGCCGCGCCATTCTCCACCGGCCGCTGCTCCAACGATCGGGCAACGATGCGCTGTTCCAGACCGATCTTCACCTGCAGGACCTCCTCCATGGCCTGCGCGGTGAGCTTCAGGTCGCCAACCAGGCGGTAGCACAGCGGCAGAAGCATCAGCAGGTCGCCCTTCTCCTCCTCGGTGAAGAAGTCAGGTGGGTCCCAGAACCTGAGCACCCCCCGGCCGCTGCGGTCATCCAGCAGGTCCGTCGTCAGTCGCCGCTCGTTGAGCTCGATCATGACACGGGCCCAGGAGAGTTCGTGGTCCAATGGCCAGAAGAACTTCCGGGCGTCCTTCTCGATGGCTTCATTGGTCCTGTACTCCTCCTTGACCTCTTCGATGGCCTTGAACGGTTTGGAGCGCTTTCCTTGGTGGAACATACCTTCCGGAAGCCCATCGTAGATACCGGCCCTGTTCAGCTCAACGAGGCCCCTTTCGGTCTTGTGCTCCGTACTGCCGGGCGGCAGGATCCGCTCGATGTCGCGTCCTACGGAGCGGAAAGTGCCACCATTCCGGATGAAGAAGACATCATCTTCGGAGAGTGCACCGGCGATCAACAGCTCACCGATCACCACCTCCGGACGCAGATCCTCAGCGCCGGCGTTCAGCAGATCCCTCCATTGTTCCCACTTCTCCATGGCTTCAATTGACACGGATAGGCAGGCTGCTGCCTGCGGATGCGGACAGGTCCGCGGTGATGCGTCGGCGCACGCGCTCCATGACCTCGGGTTGCGTGCGGTGCGGCAGGAATTTCAACCGAACATCCAGGCAGCGGACCAGGCCACGACCGTGTTCCGGTGAGACCATCACGCCTTCCTCCACCGTCACATCCTCCAGTTCGCTCGCCCCCGCGAACCGGCAGTGTTCAATGATGTCCTGGCGTGTAAGGATCACGCCTCGCGACAACACCATGGACTTGTACAACTGCACCGTTTCCTTCGCATCCAGTTCATTGCGCGCACCGACCGTGGTGGACACCAGAGTGACATTGCCCGACATGGCCAGGCCGGAATTCTTGCTCCTCATCAACGTGCCTGCCGGCAGATTGTCCGCGATCTCCCCATCGGTGGTCCAGTAGAAAACGTGGGCGTTCTCCGCCGCCGTGTAGGGCTTGATGAGGATGTAGCGCTGTCCCGAAACGCCGTCCGGGGCCTGGAGCCGTTTGTCCAGCTTTTCGAGGACCTGTTCGATGGCGCGCAGATCGCTGAGCGTGGAGCTCGCGTCCATGGCCGCGAAGGAGCGGCGTTCTTCGCGCAACAGGTCGATCATGTGGTTCATGTACTCCATGCCGTCACGCTGATCGAAACGGCCTGCGGTACCCAGGCGCATGGCGTAGGTACCCGGTGATACGTCCACCATGTCCAATGAAGGCACTTCGGCGTACTTCTGGCCTGCGCTCGACTCGGCCTTCTCGACGCCCTGGAACCAGCCATCGACATCAAGCCTCTTGATGTTGAACTCCTTGTGCAGACGGTAGACCGTCTTCTGCAGCCGCCGATTCACCACCGGCACACAATTGTCGAGAATGATCGCATCCCGCACGTGCCGCGCTTCGAACTCGGAGGGGAAGACCAACCTTATCCACCGGAGGTCGCCCGCCTGCGCCAGGTTGGTCTTGGCGATGGCCTGCTCGATCACCGGTGGCGCCCCGGCCGGTAACGGCCCGGAGGAGGTCACACCCAGGAACCGCTCGTCGTAGTAGATGCGTGTGCGCTCCTCCAGTCCGGCGATGGGATCGGTGGTGGTGCGCAGGTCGCGGGACACACCTTCCGGATGAAGGCCCGGAGACACGCGGAGACTTTCGTTCCGCATGTTGAACGCCGTGACCTTATGCAGGGCACCGAAATGCCGGTCCCGTAAAGGATCGCTCAGCCAATCGAAGTAGAGGGACACGGTGCGCGCCTCCTCACCGCCGCCGAGGAACCCGAGATACACCTCCCCCGGTGCGAGTGAGGTGCCCAGCTGCGCGAGCTGCGGCGTACGCATCCGTTCGATGCCGAAGAGCCCATCGCCCTGCGCGCGGCACGCCACGATCAGGCCGTCCATCTTGTATGTCCCCACTGCCGTGAAACCCAGATCGATGGATTCCTGCCGGTTCAGGTCCTCCTTGTTGCGCCACTGCTTCTCGTACGAAAGCTCGTCATAGCGCGTCACCTCCTGCGCGTCCGCCGGTTCCAACCGGACCACACCGTGTGCGGGCTGGGCGAACAGACGCGCGTCCGGCATCAGGTAGTGTGCGATGCGGCGGAAGATCCGCGTGTCCGAGGAATGGAGGTCGTTGCCCAGTTTCTCCACCTCCTTGGCCATCGCGCCAAGAAGCAACCGCACCACGGGATCGAGCGCTTCGAGTTCCGAAGCGTGCAGCCCCCACATCTCCCCGGCGTTGCGGAGCATCCGGGCGTAGACCTCCTCCTTGGAGTATCCTGTTTCCATCATCCGCTCCATGTTCAATCCAATGAGAAGGGGCTCATGAAGATCGTATCCTCGAAACGGAACGCCTCGTTCGTGCTGGCGATCCGCGCGGTGAGCCGGATCGTGAGCTTGCGCTTCAACCGGCTCGACACCTTCTCCCCTTCCTTGGTGGAGAATTCGGCCTGCGTGTGATCGACGGTCACCTCCACCTCACTCAATCGCTTTTCATAAACGCACAAGCGCGTGCGGATGCTCTCGGCTATGCGGTCCACCCATACGATCATGGCGCTCTGCGTCTCGAAATCGTTGTCCCATACCTCGCAGCCGAACTCGCGGTCGAACTCGAACTCCTCGCGCCCGGTGATCAGGAACAGGTGGATGTGCTCGGCGATACTCCTGTGCAGCGGTTTCATTTCGAACCTCCGCTGCTGGAAGAACTTCCCGACGTCCAATGGGATACCGTACCCGCCCCCCTGCTCCATTGCCTCAGTTGATCTTCACAAGGCCACCTTTCACCGTGGTCATCGCGCCGGCCGAGAATTCGGCCATGGCACCACCGCTCGCCTTCAGTTGCACCCCACCGGACAACTCGGCGTTGATGCCGGCCTTCGCCTCCAGGTTCATCGCCGCTTCGGCCTTCAAGTTCATGTTGGACTTGATGGACATGTCCATTTTCGAGATCAACTCGTACTTCATCCCGGCCTCCACCTTCATGTCCTGGCCGCTCTTGGTCTCGTGCTTCATCACGGCCTCCACCTTCATGTCCTTGCCCGCCTTTATCGTCAAGTTCTCGCCGGATTCGATGGAGATGTTCTTGTCGGCCTTGAGGAACATGTCCCCCTTGGTCGTTATCGTCAGGATGCCATCGTCCTTGCAACTCAGCTCCATGCTGTTCTCCGCGTTGCGCATCACCAATCGGCCATTGTCGTCAAAGAGGATCTCGTTGCCGCTGATGGTGCGGATCACCTTCAACTTGTCCTTGTCATTGTATTTCCCCGTTTGTGCGTTCTGTCCATTGTAGAGCGAGCCCAGCACGTAGGGGAACGCCTCGTGGCCCATTTCGAAGGCGACCATCACCTCGTCGCCGATCTCGGGTACGAAGTAGAAGCCGCGGTCCTTGCCGGCGTGTGGCCACACGATGCGCAACCACGGTGACTGTTGGCTGCCCCAGTCGAATTTCACGCGCACGCGGCCCAGTTTCTTGGGGTCCTTGTTGTCGGTCACCTTCGCCACGCTGCTTTCGATGCGCGGACGCACCACGCTCACGCTGGAGGGGATGCCCGAATCGACCGGTACCGCCTGGAAGTAGTTCTGGTAGTTGTCCGGTCCATTGCATGCGTGCGTCACACGCGTAACGACATACTCACCCCCGTGGCCGAAACCGTCGAGCTTGAGTATGCTGCCCAATTGGATCTCGCCCACATCGCTCGAGCCGATCACCGTGAACGTATCGTTGCCCTTGCCTTGACGCGACTTGTCCAGTCGCCCCGCAAGCAGGTCTTTGGTCGTGTGGTATTGGTCCCCTTCGGGATAGGAGGGGAACGCCGCATGGTCCACCTTGTGGGAAGGATACAGATTGTCCGAGGTGGATTGGATACCCGTCGCATAGTCGTCCCCGTGCTTCGGCGCCGATGGATTGATCTCCACTTCTCCGTTCTTCAAGTAGTCCCAAGCGCGTAGCGGACCCACGGGCCGGGTCGCGCTGAATGAGAAATCGAGCGACATCACATGCTCCGGACGGATGTTCAAGGTCTTGCCCTTGGCCGTCCCCAGGTTGATGTGCTGACCGTCGTAGTAGAACCACTCCCCGTTCTCGAACATCATGCGCGAGATGAAGTTCCAGTCCGTCTCGTTGTACTGCACGTTGAACGGCAGCTTATCAGTGAACGCGAGATTGTTCGCGTACTTCAGTTCCGGTACCGGTGCGCTCACGATGGTCTTCTGGTACATGCTCGCCAGGTCCACATCGAGGTAGGTCTCGGCGTTCGGCACCCCATCGAGCAGGATCGTCGGGCTCTTGCCCGTGATCGACACGGTCATGAACTCCTTCTGGTGCCCACTGACAGCGACATTCATGATGATGCCGTGGAACACGCTGCGGTCGGTACCATCGGGTTTCTCCTTGTAGGTGCCGGTCTCCCAATCGATGATGATGGGCTTCCCGATCCAATCGGCCACCTTGTCGAACACCTTTTTGGGGCTCTTGGGGTCCGGTTCCACGGTGCTCCCCGGGATCACCACTTCGAACGAGTGATGCTCGAAGATGCCTTGGGAGATACTGAGGCTGCGCACTCCGTGCAATGCCTGCCCGTTGATGTCGACTTTGAGGAAGATCTTCTCTGCCATGATGGATTGGAATTGATGCCGAAGATTATCGAACTCTATTTTTTCTGGTCGTCCGATCGCGTGACCGGCGGCTTATGATGAGCGGATGGATGATAACTTGGTAAGGTGGTCGGTAGAGGCCGGCAACGCCGGGGACCGCCATACGCGATCCCCGGCATCCCGGCTCACATCATTCCTGTGCGTATTCGCTCTGCCATTCCGCACTGTCCGGATCATCGCCCTTCTGTCCGTCCAGCTTGAACACATAGTTCTTGGCCGGGAAGTAGGGTGTCATGTGGATGTCCAGATAGATCCTGTCCTTCTGGTTCGGGTCCTGCTCGAAGCGCAGGATCTTGAACTTCTCGATCAGCTTGCCCGGGCCGCAGATGCCGTCCAGGAACTTCACGATCTGCGCGCGGATCTCGCGCTGGGTCTTGGCGTTGAAGTTCTCGAACGCGCGACGGTTCAGGAAGTCCATCAGGACCTTCGAGATGTAATCGAACGTGCGCACGACCGAGTAGGTCTGCAGTCCGATGTTGTCGCCGTTGAAGAGCGTCTTGGCCGAGAAGGCCATCACCTTGCCGTACTCGTTCACCATGGGGACCAGTCCCATCTTCTCCATCTGGGCGATCTCGCTCTTGCGCAGGTCGAACGCCACGGCGTCCACTTCGTTGAGCGAGCCGTGCTTCTTACCGGCCGTCACCTGTGACATCAGCGTCTGGTAGATCTTGCCCGCCAGTGCGCCGGCAGGGGGCACATGCAGGTGCTCCTCCTCGCCGAACTCCACGGATTTGGGCCGCCCGATCAGCCAGTTCGCGCCCATCACCACGTTGCTCTTGTAGACATCACCGCCCGCCAGGTTGGCGCTCTGGAACAGTTCCATCACATCGTCCGGCGAATCCAGGTGCTGGAAGTCCGTCACCAGGGTCACCTTGTTCTTGTGGCAGAATTTCGCCCACTTCTCCACCACTTTGTTGGAACCGAGGTATCCGGGGATCACGCAGATGCCGTAGTTGTCCCTCAGGTCCAGACGGTCGAAACAATCCTTGAACTCCGCTTCCACCGCGTCGATGAAGGTGGTGTTGTCCAGGTCCTGGAGCACGTCCATGGATGCGTTCATGATGTTCACGTTCTTCAGCTTGTCGCTCTCGGTGTTCTTGTAGAACAACGCGACGCTGCGGTACGAGCGCTCCAGTTCAGCGGTGGCCTCCAGGGCGCTTTTCATGTTCTGGCGGAACACCCGCTCGGTGGTCTCGCTCTTCTCCTCGCAGGCACGGATGATCTCCGTCACGTTCTCCGAAGAGCTGAGCGTATCGATCCATAGCTGGAGTTTGTCCTTCAACTGGTTGCGCTCGGCGGCGTAATTCCCTTCGGAAAGGAAGATCTTCCGCCGTGCCTTGCTCTCGGGGTTCACGTTCTGGATGCCGTCCACGACGCTCTCGAACAGGTCGAAGCCGCCGAAGCGCACCAGCGCGTCGAGTTTCTCTTTGACGCCTTCCTTGACCTTTTCGGCCGGACGGGTATCTTTTTGGGTTTCTTCGCTCATGGGGTTGGGAGTGCTTGGTTGGGGGTCTGGATCACCGTGTCATCAGCCTTTCTTGGCGGCTTCGATCTCGGCGGCGAGTTCTTTCAGCACCTCGACGAACGCCGCTTTGGCCGCGGGATCCTGCATGGCCGTGACGAACCGCTTGTTGGAGCGCAATTGCTTGACGATCTTGTTCATCTCGCCCTGCTTGAGGTTCAACCCTTGCAGGAACGAGCTCTGCTTGGTGAGGCCCTTGGCGCCGAAGTCGCCCAGGTTCTTGAAGCCCAGGTTCTCCTTCACCGCGCCACCGTCCTCGCCCTGGAATTCCATTTCCACCTTGGGCTTGAAATGCTCGAACACCGCTTCCACGTTGGTGAGGCCCGTGGCGATCTGCGGCTTGGCGGCACCGTCGGCCGTGAGCTTCTCGATCACGAGTGTCTTGTTCTGGGGAAGGTCAGCGAAGGCTTCGCTGGCATCTACCGGTCGTTCGGTCCCTCCGATGCCGTATTCGAATTCTGCCATGGTCCGTGTGTGTTATTGGTTTTCGACTTTCAGTTCCAGTTCGCCGTCCTGCATGTGCGCCACGATCGTCTGCCCTTTCACCACTTGCTGGCTGATGATCATGCGAGAGATCGGCCGGCGCAGACGATTGCGGATCACCGCCCGCAAGGGACGCGCGCCGTAACGCGGCGTGAACCCTTCCAGTGCCAGTGCCCGACGCGTTCCTTCCGTAAGCTTCAAGGTGATGTCCTGTTTGTCCAAGGCCTTCTCCAGCTGTTTCAGCTGCAGGGTGAAAATGGACTCCACCGTTTCCTCGTTGATCGGCCGGAACGGGAGTATCTCCGTCAAGCGACCCAGGAATTCCGGACGGAAGTGATTGCCCATGATCTCCATCAGGTCAGATGACTTCGGGATCCTCCCGACGGCGAACTCCTCGATGATATGCTCGCTCCCGATGTTGCTGGTGAACAGGATCACCGCGTTGCTGAAGTCGCCCTCGCGGCCGAGGCGGTCATGCAGCTTGCCTTCGTCGAGGATCTGCAGGAAAAGGTCGAATACCGAGGGGTGCGCCTTCTCGATCTCGTCGAACAGCACGATGGCGTACGGCTGCTGGCGGATCTTGGTAACGAGCAGACCGCCCTCTTCGTAGCCCACGTAGCCCGGAGGCGCGCCATACAGCAGCGCCGCACTGTGCTCCTCCTTGAACTCGCTCATGTCGAAGCGGATCAAGCTGTTCTCATCGGCGAACAGGAACTCGGCCAGCGCCTTGGCGAGTTCGGTCTTGCCCGTGCCCGTGGGGCCGAGGAAGAAGAACGAGCCGGTGGGCGTACCCGCCTTGTTCAATCCGGAGCGGCTTTCCAGGATGGCATCCCCCAGGATCTTGATCGCGTGATCCTGTCCAACCACGCGCTTCTTCAAGGTCTCATCGATACCGAGCAAGCGCTCCTTCTCCTGGGTCTGCACCTTCCCGATCGGGATGCCGGTCTTGTAAGCGACCACCGCGGCGATGTCCTCCTTGTCCACGACTTCCTTCTTCACGCCGGCGTGCGTCGTCAGACCGTCCAGCATCTTGCCGATATGCGCGCGGAGCAAGGGCCCCGCTTCGATGGTCTCCACATCGACCTCATCATTCAGTTGGCCGAGCAGAACAGGGCTCAACGTACCCATGAGTTCGCTGTGCAGGTAGCGCAGGTCCTCCATCTGGATCGCCTCGTCTTCGGCCAGCACCTCGCTCAACTTCGTTTGGAACCGCACGATATCCGTCGACGATGTGTCGTTCATCATCCGGATGGACGCCAGTGTGCGGTCGATCAGGTCGATCGCCGCATCAGGCAGCCGCCGCTCTTTCAGGTAACGGCGCGAAAGGCGGATGGCTTCTTCGATCGCCTTCTCCTCCACCTTCAACGCGTGGTGTTTTTCGTAGATCGGGACGACCGTCTGGAGCATCTTCTTGCACACGCGGTCGTTCGGCTCTTCCACCGTGATGGTCTCGAAACGGCGCATAAAGGCGGTCTCCGGCTCCAGGAACTCGCGGTATTCATCGCGCGTCGTAGCGCCGATCACGGTGAGCTCGCCACGGGCCAACTCGGGCTTCAGCAGGTCGGCGCATCCGCTCAGGCCGCGCGCGTCGTCCATCAGCGCGTGGATCTCGTCAATGAACAGGATCGCCTTGTCGTAGCTCTTGATGGCGGTCATCACCTTCTTGATGCGGTCCTCCACTTCCCCTTTGTACGAAGCACCGGCCACGAGGGAGCCCAGATCGAGTTCGAACAACCGCGAGCCTTTCAACCGCTCGGGCACGTCGCCGCTCTGGATGTTCAGCGCGAAGCCTTCGACCAGTGCGGTCTTGCCCACGCCCGGTTCTCCGAGGATGATGACGTTCGGTTTGCTTCGGCGCCCGAGGATCTCGGTCATCATCCGCACCTCCCGGTCGCGCCCCACGATGGGATCGATCTTGCCGCGAGCCGCGAGTTCGATCTTGTCGATGCAGTATGCCCCGATGGCCTTCTGGTCGACCGTTCCGGTCTTCCCCGGTTCGTTCAGACCGGTCACGCTCGATCCACCATCCGCCGCCGCTTTCGGCGCATCGATGTGGTCCATGATCTCCTGCCGCGTGAGCGGGAAGGACTTCAGCTGTTCATAGCTGAATCCGACGCCCGGGGTGCAGAGCGCGGTGAGCAGACAATAGGCATCCACACTGCCCCGGCCGAAGGTCATGCGTACGAATTCGGCCTCGCGAAGCACCTGATCGACCTGCTTGTCCGGCCCTGGCGACGACTGCGGGTTCGGGGCCTTCGGATAGGCCTCGATGCGCATGTCGGCCCATTCGCGCATGTAGTCCACATCCTTCACCATGCTGTCCAGGAAGGGCACCAGGCCCATGTCCTTGCGCAGGACGGATTTCAACAGATGGCAGGATGAGTACGTCGCGTGCATATAGTCCCGCGCGATCACCTTGGCCATGTCCACCACTTCGGTGATCGTATCCATGACTGTATCGTTCTGCATGTTTTCCGGTGGTTGATCAGTGCCCGTTGGCGAGCAGTGAAGATAGGTTTCTGACCGGTGTGAGGATCAGCTGCGGCTGGCTCTTGTCGGTTTCCGGAGCCTCGACCCCGGGCTGCGAGAAGAAGTGGAGCAGATCCTCGTACAAGCGGTGCAACTCGCGCACGGCCTTCTGCACCTCGGGATCCCGACGCTCCTCGAACACCAGCTTGAACTTGAACCTGCGGATGCTCTGCTCGAAGCGCCCCAGATCCTCGTTGGCGAACGCCGACGACGCCTTGGGCATCTCGCGCGCGGCGGTGATGCGCATCTCCGAGCGCACTTGACCGACCATCCGGGTGATATCCTGCAGAGCGACCATCCGTTCAGATGCCCATAAGTAAGGAGAATTCCCGTCGCCTGCTGCGGCCGATGGGAATAAGCTTCTCGTTGGTCATGAGCACATGCCCGCCCTCGGTCTTCACCATCGAACGGATGAACTCCAGGTTCAGGATGTAGCTCTTGTGGATCCGGAAGAAGCGGGTATGGCTCAAGCGCGTCTCGAAGTACTTCAGGTGCTTGCTGATCAGGTAGGTCCCGCTCCCCGTGGTGATGCGCGTATACTCCTCGTCGCCCTGGCAGTACATGATCTCGTTGGGATCCACGAAAAGGTGACCGGTGGAGGTCGGCAGGGCCAGCTTGCCGTAGACGAATTCCTCGCTCTTGGCCAGGGGCGCTGTTCCCAGGCTCACTGGCAGCAGATGGTTCTCCACCAGGCGATTGAGCGTACGCCGCAGGTCCACCGGTGCGATCGGCTTCAGCAGGCAGTCGTACCGGCTGTTCTTGATCGATTGATGCACATAGCTGGTCTCCTTGGCCAGGAAGATCAGCTTCGTCGGACGGCCGGAGGTCACCCCCAACATTTCCCGCCCCGTGAAGAAGGGCATGCTCACGTCCAGGAAGATCACTTGTGGCGGGATGCGCAGCGCATGCTGGAAGCCCTCTTTGTAGCACGTATGCACGCCGGCCAGGCTGAATTGGTCCGAACGCTTGCGCAACTCCCCCCCCAGGATGTGGTTGGAGCGATCATCATCGTCGATGACCAAACAGGAAATAGGACGCCCGGGAGACATGCGCGTTGGAAATGTATCGAACTGTCCCGAAAGTCAGCGCCGATCACCCCTAAGTGGGTACGCCGCTGAGCAACTGGCGGGAAGGGATGAGCGGCTGGCGCCGACATTGAGCCCGCAAGGCGGCATCAGCACCCTGTCCGCACCCCGTCAGGAGAGTCCGGACCGCCCGATGGGGACACAGTTCAAACGTTGAACAGGAAGTGCATCACGTCCCCGTCCTTCACCACGTATTCCTTCCCTTCCACCCGCAATTTGCCGGCCGCCCGGCAGGCAGCTTCGCTGCCCAGGGTAACGAAATCGGTGTAGGCCATCACCTCCGCCCGGATGTAGCCTTTCTCGAAGTCGGTGTGGATGACCCCGGCCGCCTTGGGCCCGGTGTCGCCCTGGTGGATGGTCCATGCCCGCACCTCCTGCACCCCGGCGGTGAAATAGGTCTGCAGCTTCAGCAAGTGGTAGGCCGCATGGATCAGTTTGTTCACCCCTGGCTCGGTAAGGCCGAGGTCCTGCAGGAACATCGCGCGCTCCTCGGACGTCTCCAGGGAGGCGATCTCCGCCTCGATGGCCGCCGTAACGAAGATCACCTCGGCGTTCTCGTTCGCCACAGCCGCCTTCACTTTCTCCACGTAGGCATTGCCGTTGATCGCGCTCTTCTCGTCCACGTTGCACACGTACATCACCGGCTTGGTGGTGAGCAACTGGAACTCGTTGAGCAGCGCCGGGTCGTCGTTCGCCGAAACCGCGGCCCGCGCGCTTATGCCTTTGAGCAGCGCGGTGCGGATGCGGTCCAACAGGTCGAAGCGGCGCTTGGCCTCCTTCTCGCCGATCTGCGCCTGCTTCTCCACCTTCTTGATGCGGGCCTCCACCGTCTCCAGGTCCTTCAACTGCAACTCGATGTCGATGACTTCCTTGTCACGGACCGGATCGACGTTCCCGTCCACATGCACCACGTTGGGGTCGTCGAAACAGCGCAGCACATGCAGGATCGCATCGCACTCCCGGATGTTGGCCAGGAACTGGTTCCCGAGACCTTCTCCTTTGCTGGCGCCCTTCACCAGGCCGGCTATGTCCACGATCTCCACCGTGGTCGGCACGATGCGCTGCGGGTTCACCAGTGAGGCGAGCTTGTTCAGGCGCTCATCGGGTACGGTGATCGTGCCCACGTTCGGCTCGATGGTGCAGAACGGGAAATTGGCCGCCTGCGCCTTGGCGTTGCTCAGGCAGTTGAACAAGGTGCTCTTGCCCACATTGGGCAGGCCGACGATACCGCATTTCAATCCCATGTGCTCTTCAGAAAACCCGCCTCCGCCGTATGCTTTGGCGGGCAAAGGGGGCGCGAAAGTACCCGCTCCGCCCACTTCGGCCACGATGGCTATTCCACCCGCGCGATCACCCAGCCATCTTCCCGCTCCTTCAACCGCACGATGCCCTGCGCCAAGGCCCTGTTCCAGTTCTTCCAAGGATGCAGGTCCCGCCATTGTTCCGCCAGGTTCGCCTCGTTCACCACAATAAGGGCACCGGACCGGAAATGCGCCACCGGACCGTACCAGAGATCGATCACCTCGGTGCCGGGGCACCGGTTGCGCAGCACGGGGGCAAGCGCATGGGTGTAGACCTGTGGCGCGCCCAACGCTTGGATCTCCGAGGCCAGTTCCCGTTCCTGGCGGGCCTGTCGGATGAACGGCCACATCGCCCGAGCGAACAAGGCCATCTGCAGGACGACAAGACCGACAAGCAGCAAGGCCCGTTGGGACCGCCAAGCGGCAGCCCATGCCCACGCTCGTGCGAACGCCGGCCAGAGCAGGATGGCGAAAAAAGGCTGTGCCAACAGCAATACCCGGTCATTCTGGAAAGGCATCCCCGCGATGAAGGCGAGGTAACCCGCCAATACGGCGGCGGCCATGCCCGCGATCGGGCCGGACAGGTCTTCGCGCCGAACGAACGGGAGCAGCAGCACCCCACAAGGCAGGAAGCCCGGGTGGATCACCGCACTGAGCACATAGGCGATGTTCGGGATGTGATGGCTCAGGTGACCATCGTCCGAATCGTGCTCGGTCCGGAACCAATTGAGCAAGGACCAGTCCTGCAAGGGTGTTCCCGTGGTTCGCGTCGTCCATGGCATCTGCGGTACCGAAACCGCGATCATGCCAACCACCACCAGACCGATGACCACCGCGATGAACGGCCTTGTCCATCTCGTTCGTTGACCGTGCCAAAGTGTATAGGCCGCTGCGGAGGCCATCGCCGGAACCACGGCATAACGCACAGAGATCGCACCGGCGGCGGCGGCGGCGGCCAAAAGGAACCAGCGGCGTTCACCGGAGGCCGTGGCTCTCAACAGGGCGGCGAATACGACAAGGGTGAGTGCCATCCCCGGCAGGTCACTCAGTACAACGAACGCGTACCGGAGCAGAAAAGGGGACGCACCGAAGGTCAAAAGCAGGAAGAGCGGGATGGTCCCAGCACGTTCCGGGGCCGCTCCACGCAACGAGCGGCCGATCGTCCACCCGGCCAGCAGAAAGCCGAGCAGTGGAAGAAGGCGCATCGCGCGGTGGGTGTCGCCAGCCAGCCAGCCGAGTACGGCACCGGCCAGCGGATACCCCGGCGGATGCTCCAGCATGATCGGTCTGGGGCCGCCTGCGAACCAGTCGTGCCATTGCCCGGCAACCCATCGGTAGTCGTTCGAGTCAGCCCCGGTCAGGCCATCGTACCCGCAAGCGAAAATCCAGATCAGGCCGATCACCAAGGGTAGGACCCAGACCCACGGGAAAAGCGAACGGGCGCTCATCGGCATGCTCCAAAGGAAAAGGCCCCCGATGATCGGGGGCCTTCCTTTTTCAGTGAACCCGTAGGGAGTCGAACCCCAAACCTCCTGATCCGTAGTCAGGTGCTCTATCCAATTGAGCTACGGGTCCTGAATTGCGGGCGCGAATGTAATGGTTGGTTTTCAGTTGTCAGTTGTCGGTTCTCGGGGCATCTGCGCTTCAACGCTCCTGCCCCCGCCCAAGCGACATAGGCGAAGGGGGTATCGGCGCGGCGCGCGGCCCTTGGGCCATCGGTTTCACCTCGGATGACGCCGGCTGCTCCAAGCAAGCCGGACAACCGACAACGGACAACCAACAACCTACTGCGGCTTGTAGTACTTCATCGCCTCGGGCATATAGGCCTCCAGATCGGCGATGCGGCGCTCGTCACTCGGGTGCGTGCTCAGGATCTCCGGTGGCTTCTGGCCCCCACCCTGCTCCGCCATGCGCTGCCAGAACTGTGGCGCCTTGCGCGGGTCGTAACCCGCCATCGCCATGAACACCAGGCCCATCTTGTCCGCCTCGCTCTCGTGGTTGCGGCTGTAGGCCAGCATCCCCAACCCCGTGCCCACGCCATAGGACTGCAGCAGGATATCGCGCCCCAGGCTCGGTTTGGTGCTCATCATGGCCGCCATGCCGATCCCCTGCACCGCCATTGATTGGCTCATCCGCTCATTCCCGTGGCGCGCGATGGCGTGCGCGATCTCGTGCCCCATCACCAGGGCAAGGCTCGGCTCGTCCTTGGTCACCGGCAGGATCCCCGTGTACACTACCACTTTCCCGCCCGGCATGCACCACGCGTTCACCGTCGGATCATCCACCACGTTGAACTCCCAGTTGAAGCCCTCTACGCGCTCGGCCGCGCCGTTCTCGTTCAGGAACTTCGTCGCGGCCGACGAAAGCCGCTGCCCGATCCGCCGCACCATCTGCACGTTGGGGTCGCTGGACCCCAAGGGTGGGGTCTCTTTCAGAAAGTCCTGGTAAGCCGCCAGGCTCTGTACCATCACCTCGCTCTCCGCCATGAGGTTCAATTGGCGCCGGCCCGTGATGGGGACCTTGGTGCAGCCGTAAACGACGGCCGTTAGGGCCAATAGGAGGAGGGTCTTCTTCATGGGTGGCGCGACAGTAGAAGACGGTCGCGAACTGGGTTCACTCGATGTCGGCGGACAAACCGCGTTCCAACAGCGCCGTGCATTGCGGCTCCAATTGGTCGAACGTCCCGCGCTTCACCGAGCATTTGCCGCTGTAGTGGACGATGTGGGCGCATTGCGTGGCCTGCATCGGTTCGTGCCCGCACACCTCGATCAGGCTGTGGATCACGTGCCGGAACGTGTTCACGTCGTCGTTGTGCAGGATGATCTCCTTGATCGGCCCTTCCTCGAAGAGCACCTCGTCGAGGAGTTCCTCCTCTGGACGGTAATGCGTTGCCATCGTCACCTCGGTGTGGTCGAGGGGCGAAGATATCGAGGGCAGAAAGAACCATCCACCATGGCGCCAAAACGCCCCACCAAGGGCATGCGAGGTTCCACCGGGCTGACCTGTGTGCGTACGAGCAGCTGCCGCGCCTTCGCCAAAAACGCGTGGAGGCGGACCACCAGGACATCACACGAAACGGGTATTGCGCTGGCCGGCGGTGCTGGCTTTCTTCGCATTCCTGCTGCCCCGCATTGCCCACGAACACATAACGTTGCCACGATCAAGAAGGACCAATGCCCACTCATTACAACAGTATGATCCGTATCGACGGGACCGTGAGGGCACTGTTTCTCCACAACGCGATATCCCATCTTGGATCGTTGTTGGCCGCCCGGGATAGATACGAGTCCCAGGTCCGTGGAATCCTACAAAGTATCGAATCGACGAAGTCCGGGCAGGCACTGATCGCCGCGATCGACAAGCCTATATGGATCATCCCAATGAAAAACCCGTGGGAGAGGCAATCAATTTCGAACCCCCTTGGACATGGCCGGTCCATCATTGAATTCACTCCGGATACATGGATCCTCGGGTCTCCGGTGTTGAAGTATGTCACCTATGACACGCGGGGGATCAAGGACTTTACGCCCGGCGGGGATCGAGCTGACGAGGTCCTTTTCCATGAACTCGTTCATAGCATGAGGATCGGTCATGGGGTCACGCGGGACAGATCGATGGGCGATGGGTTCGAGAATGAAGAGGAATTCTGCGCCGTCTTGCTCGCCAACATCTACATCTCAGAGATCGGTCGAGAGCCGAGGCTCTCACATACAGGGTTTGCCTCCCTACCAAAATACAATCAGGTCTTCACTGTGTTCTATGATCGATACACCAAGCAAATAGCCCGTTGCATCAATAGCATGCCACGCCTGGCGAGAAGTTTCGCGGCGGTCGACTGCCCATTCAATCCAATATACGAGTACATCCTCTACAACATCCCTTTCCTCATAGGCCCCGCGATCTACCGGCATAGGAAGCCACATCTCATCACTCGCATGGGGATAGATGAATCGATGTGGTGAGGGGCACGACCACTTCATTTGGTCCGATACACCCTGCGACCCCGCAACACGGATCTTACTGTGGCCCGCACGACCGCTTGCCTGGCCCAGCGCAGCGGGAACAAGGGACAACGCTATCGCGTGATCATGCTCGGATCAGCGAACACGCTCGGACCGAACTTGTTGATCAGCGCACGCGCATCGCGCATAGGGATCCGTTTGCCGTTCAGGTACGCCGTGATGAACGCGTCCTTCACCCCGAGCGTCACCGTCTGGTCCTTGCGCGACCGGGCCTTGTCCATGTCCGTGAAGACCCCCGTTGTGTAGCGGATCTTGGCGTTCTCCGTGCGCTCGCTGTTCAGCGGTGTGATGTTGAAGAGCTTGTCCAGCGCAGTGGGCTTGCTGTATACGCCCACCTGTACGGTGAAGAAGAGGCCCTTCACCGTTTCCACCTGGCGTGCGGGAGCGGCCCCCGGCACGTTGTAGTACGCCGTGGCATCGGCTGGCGGCTGGAACTGAGCGAGCACCTGCTCCGCCGTCGCCGGATAGTTCGACAGTACCGCCTGTTCCGCAGCGATGGCGCTGTCGGAAGGCGTGGCCGCCACTGTTGCGGGCGGCGCGCTGATCCGTACCGGTGCGGACGAAGGCAGCTCGGCGGTGGCCGCCGTGCTCGCGGCCACCGGTCGCGCTGCACGCATGGCCTGCGTCAACGACACGCGGCGGCCATCCTGGTAGGCCACCACGAACGCATCGCGATACCCGCGCTGACGTACCGTTTGCGTCGCCTTCACCGCGCCCTCCGCACTGGTGAACATGCCCACCGCATAGCGGGTGAGCCCGTTGCCCACGCTCTCCCCGCTCACCGGTGTCAGGTCGCTGAAGAGTTCCTGCGGGATGTCCTGCTTGAACG
>JAGODO010000300.1 GCA_017998165.1 Flavobacteriales bacterium
TCGAGATCCTCAACGCAGATCGTCTTGAGTACGGCCCTTGGAGCAAGGCCCAGCGGCTGATCGGCAATGTGCGCCTGAAGCACGAGAACGCGATCATGCGCTGCGACAGCGCCTATCTCTTCGAGGACCAGACGATGAACGCCTTCGGGCATGTGGCTATCGACCAGGATACCGTACACATCACCAGCGACCGGTTGGATTACATCGGCAAGGACCGCATGGCCACGCTGAACAGCAATGTCCACTTGAGCGATCCCGGTATGGAACTCACCACCGAGCTGCTCACCTATTCCCTGCGCGAACGCATGGCGCGCTACACCACTGGAGCCACCATCGTGAGCAGGCGCGAACAGAACACGCTGACGAGCCGGAATGGGGCCTACTTGTCCGGTGCGCGGCGTTTCATCTTCAGCGAGAGCGTGAAGTTGCGCCATCCGGAACGCACCATCGATGCGGATACGTTGCACTACACGACGACCACCGGTGTGGCCGAGTTCTTCGGACCCACACGCATCACCCAGGGCACGATGCTCATGTGGTGCGAGCGTGGCAGCTATGACACACATGCGGAACGTGGCCGTTTCACACGCGGCGGGCGCATCATCGACGGTCCACAAGAGCTGCGCGGCGACAGTCTGCACTACGACAAGCGCTCGGGTGAAGGCCGCGCGTGGGGCCACGTCACCGTCCTTGATACGACGAACGACCTGCTGGTGCGTGGTGACTTCGGCCGCCATCTCCAGCGCGAGGACAGTTCACTCATCACCGGACGGGCCGAACTGGTGATGCTGATGGGGGAGGACTCGCTGTTCCTGCACGCCGATACGCTCTTCGCCATGAACGACTCCGCGCAGGGCCGACGCGTTCTCGCCCGTCGCGATGTGCGCTTTTTCAAGACCGACATGCAGGGCGTCTGCGATACGATGACCTGGGCCGAACACGACAGCCTGATCACGCTCGTCGGCGGGCCGTTCCTCTGGAGCGGCAAGGACCAGATCAGTGGTCGCACCATCCATATCACCCTGCGCGATGGCCGTGCGCACATGCTTCACGTGCTGCGCGATGCCCTGCTCGCCAACAATGTCGACACGCTGCAACGCGACGTGGAAAAGGCCTATTTCGACCAAGTGACCGGCACGAACATCACAGGCTGGTTCGCGAACGACGAACTGGTCCGTATCGAGACCGAGGGCAACAGCCGCACCGTCTCCTTCGCCAAGGAGAAGAACAAGGACGGCATCGAAGAAGTGACCACCATGAACCGCGCGGACTGCAGCCGCATCGTTGTAGGGCTGGACAGCGGCAAGGTGAGCACCGTGACCTTCCTTACCAGGCCCGATGCGGTGATGTATCCCTTGCACAAAGCGCCCGTTGAAGAGATGCGCATGAAGGGGTTCGTCTGGAACGCAGCTGCACGGCCTACGGACAGAAACGGCATCTTCGTGCCCGCGGAATGATCGGCCCCTTTCCGCGTTCTTGAGAAGTACGCGGATGACCAGAGTCCTTTCCCTCTTCCTCGCTCTCTCGCTATGCGCCTTCGCGTACGCTGAACGGTGGGACGCCGCTTCCCTGCATCGGGATTGCGGCCTGGCCGGAATGATGGACCAGGGCGTCTTTGCCAAGGCCATCCAGCGGGCGGAGCGCTCCGGCAAGTTGCCCAAAGTGATCGCCATCGCGGACATGACGCAGCCCAGCACCGCCAAGCGCCTTTACGTGGTGGACCTTGAGCACAGGAAACTCCTGCTGCGCACATGGGTGGCCCACGGCAAGGGCAGCGGGGAGGACCGCTGCGTGCGCACCAGCAACAAGAACGGTTCGCTCTGCACCAGCGCGGGCCTGATGCGCGTCGGCCGGCGCATCATCAGCCCCAAGCACGGCGATGCCATGCTCCTGTACGGCTTGGAGCGGGGCGTCAACGACCATGCGCTGGAGCGTGAGATCATCATCCACGGAGCGGAGTATGTGAGCGCGGAGCACATCCGGGAACATGGCCGCCTGGGCCGCAGTTGGGGCTGTCCTGCCGTATCGACCGGGGTGATGAAGCAGTTGCTCACGCTGCTGCCAGAGGGCTCTTTGCTCTACGTACACGCCAAGTGAGCGGCTCCGGCGATCTTCGCCGCTGATGAGACCCGTCACGTACCTGTTCCCGTTCGTTGTCCTTTTCTCCTGCAGCGCGCCGCCGCTCGCTCCGCCATCCACCATGGCCGAGAAGGCGGACAGCGTCGCGCGCATTTTCGAAACGCCCGAGGAATACACCCCGCGCACGATCGACAGCGCAGCACTCCGGAATTTCCTGCAAGCGCATCCAGAACATTTGTCGGATTCCGCGGCGATCGTCGCTTTCTACGAGCGACGTGCGTTCCATTTCGCCTGGTTCACGGGCGATACGCTCGGCCACGCGGCTTACAACTTCCTCAACCTCATCGCCTCCACCGACACCACGGGCAATGCGAAGGCCGCGGAGGTAGGGCAGTGGCACCAGGAACTGGCCCGGCTCATGGCGCGGCACGATACCGTTCCGATGACCGACAGCCTGCGCACCGCTACGGAACTCGCCCTCACCGCCGGTTTCTTCCACGTGGCCGATGCCCGCTACAGCGGCTTCGTGCGCAAGGACCTGCGCGAGCTCGATTGGTATATCCCTCGACGCAAGAAGAACTACGACCGCCTGCTCGATTCGCTTGTGGCCGGCGTGAACGACCTGGCGGTGATCGAGCCGCTGCACCCGCAGTATGGCCGATTGAAGAGCCTGCTGAAGGACTACGCCGCGTTGGATACGCTGCCCTGGCCCACCATTTCCTGGAAAAAGGGTACGACGAAGCCGGACGACAGCACCAAGGCGATGCTCCATCAGCGACTCATCGCACTTGGCGATCTGGCTGACACGGGAGACAGCCTGGTCACGGAGGAAGGGGCCGAGGCGAAGTCCTTCCGAACCGCGGTGATCAACGCCCAGCACCGCTACGGATTGAAAGAGACCGGTACACCCGACGCCGAACTGATAGCCGAACTGAACGTGACCCCCGCCGAGCGCGAGCGCCAGATCCTGGTGAACATGGAGCGCCTGCGCTGGGTGCCCGCCGAGCAGGACAGCGACCTGATCCTGGTGAACATCCCCGAATTCCGTATGCACGTGTACGAGCACGACACGCTCGCCTGGGACATGAACGTGGTGGTGGGGGCCACCGCCACGCGCTCCGCCATCTTCAGTGGCCGACTTTCGCAGGTGGTGATGGCCCCGTATTGGAGCATCCCGCAGAGCATCATCCGCGATGAGATCCTTCCCGCCGTGAAGAAGAACCCCGGCTACCTGAACAAGAAGAACATGGAAGTAGTGGTGGGCGGCAATGTCGTCCCATCATCGAGCATCGACTGGAAGAAGTACACCAAGGGCGTGCCCTTCACCATCCGCCAGAAACCCGGTCCCGGCAACGCGCTCGGCCAGGTGAAATTCCTCTTCCCGAACGAGTACAGCATCTACTTCCACGATACGCCGGCCAAGGACAAGTTCAAGCGCGACCAACGCGCCTTCAGCCACGGGTGCATCCGCCTGAGCGAACCCGCCAAACTCGCCGAGTACCTCCTGCGCGAGGACACCACCTGGACGCCGAAGAAAGTGAAGGAGGCCATGAACGCGAAGGCCGAGACCATCGTGCGCCTGAAGAAACCACGCCCCGTGATCCTCGGCTATTTCACCACCTGGGTGGACAGCCAGGGCCATGCCAACTTCCGCCGCGATGTGTACGGGCACGATGCGAAGCTGGCGGCGGAGCTGTTCGCGCCGGCATCACCGGATCTTGCACAGCAGTAGCCGGATCACTCTTCCCACTTCACGAACTCCACCCACGGCTTTCGGTACCCTTTTGGCCATTCAATGGAGGGATACCCCATATAGAAGATGCCTTCACAGCGGTCCTCTTCGCCAAGACCGAGAAAGTCGCGCATGCCGGTGCCGGTGAGCGCGGCACCGGTGGCCCAGAAGCCGCCGAGGCCATAGGCGGTGCAAGTGAGGTACATGTTCTGCACGGCGCAGGCCATGGCCAACTGTTCTTCCAGCAGGCTGATCTTCTTGTTCGGGTCGCGCGCAAGTCCCAGGGCGATGGCTACCGAGCTTTGAAGTGGCCGATCCGTATGGTTGGCATGTTTCTTCGGCAGGAACTTCTCCGGCGGGGTGAGGCGCGTGTACTCCGTTCCCAGGAATTCCGAGAGCCGCTTGCGCCCTTCACCGGTGAATACGGAGAACCGCCAAGGCTGCGTCATGCCGTGGTTCGGCGCCCAGGTGGCGTTCTGGATGACCCGCTCGATGATGTCGCGGTGTACTTCCCGCGCCGTGTAGTCCTTCGGGTAGATCGTCCGCCGGTCGCGGATCAGGTCGCTCAGGTCGCTCACGCTGTATTTCATGGGGGCAAAGAACAGCAAGCGAAGGTGAAGCGCCACCACGGGTCAAGCCCGGGGCAGGCTGCCGCGAATGCAACGGGGGCGCAACGCATCGGTCCATCACGGTCTCTATTCGCATGGGCCCGGTGAAAAATGCCCAACATCCCCTCAGGCAGCGTTCCCCGGTGGAGTGCCGTCATACCTTTCGACCGCAGGAACCAGTAACCAACAATCCAGGATGCGCATGCG
>JAGODO010000301.1 GCA_017998165.1 Flavobacteriales bacterium
TCGTTCCGATCATCACCAGTTGCCAGAAAAAGGGCTGCTGGATGGATGTACAGCTCCCGAACAACGAGGTGATGAAGGTCAAGTTCCTGGACTACGCCTTCTTCGTCCCCACGGAAGGTCTGGAAGGAAAAACCGCCATCCTGAACGGCGTCGCCACCAAGGAGACGATCGACGTGGCGACCCTGCAACACTACGCGGAGGATGCCGGCAAGACCAAGGAAGAGATCGCGCAGATCACCGAGCCCCGCACCGAGATCACCTTCTTGGCGGACGGTGTGTTGATCGGCGACTAGAGCAATGCCTATCGTATTGGAACGGCCCGGGGCAATGCTCCGGGCCGTTCTGTTTGCGGGCCTTCTGCTTGGAGGTCGGCCAGCGCGCGCCCAGCAACCCTTCGAACTGAAGGGAGGTCGGGAGGCCACCTGGGTAGGTGCTGGCCTTGCGCTGAACGCAGGAGCGTTCTTCGTGCCGATCCCAAGTGAGGAACTGTATGAGCGCCACCACCACACCGACCGCTCAAGAATCCCCGCCTTTGATCGCGCCGCAGCGTCCAACTGGTCGCCGAAGGCGCACCGTACCAGCAACATCGTGTTCTATTCCACTATGGCGCTTTCGCTCGCCGGGCCGGCTTTGGCCTATGTGAACGATGAGCCCGGTGTGCCGATGGCCTTGGTGGCGCAGAGCTTCCTGCTTTCCGCGGGCTTGACGGGGATGACGAAGGTGCTGGTGCACCGCCCAAGGCCTTACGTCTTCAACCCGGATGTTCCAGAGGAATTGCGGCGCGAGCGGGAAGCTTATCTCTCCTTTTGGAGCGGTCATGCTGCGAACACTTCAGCCTTGTGTATTTCCTCGGCGATGTTGATCGATCGTTCACGCGCGGATGCAGGGGTTCGTGCTGCCGTCTGGGCAGGCGCGGTGGCAGTGCCATTGGTCATGAGCTGGCTGCGCGTGCGTGCCGGCAGGCATTTCCCCAGCGATGTGTTGGTAGGTTGCCTCGCAGGGGCAGTGACCGGCTTCGTGGTCCCCTACTTTCACCGCCCCGAGAACTTGAACTGACATGTCCGACAAGCCCCGCTTCGCGCTCGCCATCCACGGTGGTGCCGGTACCATTTCACCTTCGGAGATGACCCCGGAACGGGAGAAAGCCTACCGCGGTGCCTTGGAAGAAGCCCTGCGGAATGGAAAGAGGGTGCTGGAAGAAGGCGGCTCAGCGCTCGATGCGGTCGAAGCGTCGGTGCGCAGCCTGGAGGATCATCCGCTGTTCAATGCCGGGCGCGGTGCGGTGTTCAATGCCGACGGCCAGCACGAGATGGATGCTTCCATCATGAACGGCGCCGATCTGAAAGCCGGTGCCGTGGCCTGCGTGCACAACGTGAAGAACCCCGTGACCCTCGCGCGGCGTGTGATGGAGAAAAGCCCGCACGTATTGATCAGCGGGCCAGGGGCCTTCGAATTCGCGCACCGCGAGAAGATCCTGCTCGAGGACGATCAGTACTTCTTCGATCAGTTCCGCTACGATCAGTGGCAGAAAACGAAGGGCACCGATGTCGTCCAACTGGATCACAGCGACGGCGAGCACAAGTACGGCACCGTGGGTGCAGTGGCATTGGATGAGCAGGGCCATCTCGCGGCCGCCACCAGCACCGGCGGCATGACGAACAAGCGTTGGATGCGCATCGGCGACAGCCCGCTGATCGGGGCGGGCACCTATGCCAATGATGCCAGCTGCGCGGTGAGTTGCACCGGCCACGGCGAGAGCTTCATCCGCGCCGTCGCCGCCTTCGATGTGCATGCGCTCATGAGCTACAAGGGCCTTTCCCTCGCCGAAGCCGTTCGCGTGGTGGTACACGACAAGCTGCCGCCCCTGGATGGCGACGGCGGCCTTATCGCTGTGGACCGCAACGGCCAGGTGGCGCTGGACTTCAACTGCAGCGGCATGTACCGCGGCTGGCTCGAGGCGGATGGGGCGCTGCGGACGGCGATCTTTCGAGACTAGACCTGTTCGAGAACCTAGGTCTAGGTTTGTGGGGTGCAGTGCTAATTCCTCGAGTAGTAGGCGGGTTACGAGTTACTCGTAGCAGCGATGCAATAATCACAAGTACAACTGGCATGGCAGCGAATGAAGCAGACTTAGTGAGACTGCTTGAGATTCATCTCGCCTTGCATGGATTCAAGCGAACGAAGAAGACGTGGTACCTCGAATCGGATGATTGCTATTCGCTCGTCGAACTGGACAAGGGAACTTGGGGAGGGAATTACCATCTCAACCTCAATGTTGTCCTAAAGGCTTGGGGAGCGAAACCCTCCCACGACAATGGAGAACTTCTTGGTTGGGGTGTGGAAGTTCTTATGCCCGAGACCCTTAGGATCCGTGAAGCTCTGGACCTCTCAAACATGACCTTGACGAGCACGGAAAGAGATGCGCTGCTCATTGTAGCACTCGAGGAATATGCCATTCCGTTCGTCAAACGCACTAGCACGCTTGAAGGGCTGAAGGAGGAGTTACGCCGGAACAAGCGGATGCGTTACCACACAAGCTTGATTCTATGGGAACACTTGAAGCTAGATGTTCCCCGGAACCCCAAATTGGATGAATAAGTCAGGCCGGACATGAGGTGTCTTGGCAAAGTGACTTCCATAGCCGTTCGCGGCGGCGTTGGACCGTACAACTATGCAAGACCCCTCCCCAGCTAGCGCCGCTCATCCGATCCCGCCACCGCGGGCCACAGGTAGCTAACGGTCCGCCACGCGCTTCGCATCTTTGCGGCCACAACCACGAACTATGAAACGCCTTCCCCTCTTTATCGGTCTCGGTTTGCTGGCCCTGGTGGTCTTCTGGGCCATCGGTTTCTACAACGGCAGCGTCGGCCTCGGCGAGAGCGTCACCCAGCAATGGAGCAACGTGGAGAACGCCTACCAGCTCCGCGCGGACAAGACCAAGAACCTCGTGGAGATCGTGAAAGGCGCCGCCGACTTCGAAAAGGAAACGCTGACCCAGGTGGTGGAGGCGCGCGCCAAGGCCACCAGCGTGAACGTCGATCCCAAGAACCTGAGCCAGGAACAGATCACCCAGTTCCAACAGAACCAGGACCAGTTCAGCGGTGCATTGTCGCGGTTGATGGTGGTGGTGGAGCGCTACCCTGAATTGAAAGCCGTGAAGGGCTTCCAGGATTTCCAGGCGCAGTATGAAGGCATGGAGAACCGGATCGGCGTGGAGCGGCGCAAGTTCAACGAAGTGGCCCGGAACTATAACACGCGCATCAAGCGCTTCCCCGGCAACATGCTGGCGGGCATGTTCGGATTCACCGAGAAGGGCTACTTCGAAGCGCAGGAGGGCACGGAGAACGCGCCGGATATTTCATTCAAGTAAGCGCGCGGTTGAGAAGTGCCGAGGAGCTGGCTTCGATGACTGGGCTCTGGAGACCAGCACCCGCTGCGACCCCTCCAGGGTCGACAAACGCGGTTGTGCAGTGCTAAAAGCTGTGACCCCTTCGGGGTCCATGGGGACCAAGATCCGACCCCGAAGGGGGCGCAGCTTTTAGGATGAGATCGTCCCACGGGTTCGACCCCAGCGGGGTCGCAGCCGGTGTTCATTGAGGATCCCGCTTCGGCAGGACATCACCACGCAGCGCCCGTTGCCCGCCCAGCATGGCGAGCATCAGCAGCAGCGGCCATACCGGGGCCATGAAGCGCCCGTGCCATTCCAAGTAGGTGAGGGAGAATACAGCGATGTGCAGCGCCAGCACGGCCAGCGCAATGTTCTGTTCGGCTTCACGCGGCTTGAAAAGACCGATCGCTGCGAAGAGGTAGATGGGATAATGCAGCACCAACGCGACGTTGTGCGCGGTGGAGAAGAACGGCCGCGTGAGGTGGAAGAAGGTGAGCGCCTTTTGCACGGCGAGTTTCGCCGCGACCCAGATCCCGTGTTGCTGGATCAGTTCCAGCTGCGCTGCGGCGATGGTGCGACCATCGAAATTTTCCGCAGCTCCCGGCCATTGCGGAAAGCCATAGACGACTTCGCCTTGCACGATGGGTACGATCACCGTCTCACGATCCATAGGCAGGAAGAGTTGCAGGACGAACAATGCCACCGCGCCCGTCGGCAACACCCAGCCTGGCCAAGTGCGATGCCGCAGAAAGAGATACGCCGCCACCGGCGACACGAACAGAATGCCGATGGGTCGCGCGAACAAGACCACGGGCATCAACAGCAACGCGGGCCAGGGGAAACGCTCTCCCGGCCGCGTCGCGCGTTCGATGAGGACGATGCCGAGCGCGCTGATCAAGGGCTCGCTGAAGAGCGTGAGCGTCCAGCTATGCACCACGTAGCTGAGCAGCAGCAAGGCGCCGCCTAGTTGCGCCCAGGCCTTTGAACCTGTGAGCCGCAGCACCAAGGCGCGCAAGGCCCAAGCCGCCCACAGGCCAAGGAAGATCTGCGCCATGATCGCCAGGCGCACGTCGCCGAGCAGGGTGAACGGCACCAGGAACAGCACATACATGCCATAGCCGGGGTAGCGGTGCAGCAGATCGTGCGTGTCGCCATTCAGCAGGTCAGCAGCCGCGCCGATGTATTTCTCCGCTTCCAGGTCCGTGATGATGCCCTGCGTGCGGTAGAGCGCGA
>JAGODO010000302.1 GCA_017998165.1 Flavobacteriales bacterium
GCGGTACTCCGTAATGATACGCTCAACGATGGCTGCGGCCGGCAGAATGCCATCCAACGCGGCGCTCACCTGCCCGATCCCGAGCTCTCCTTCTTCGAGATCCCCTTCGAACATGCCCCGTTTGGCCCTCGCCCGGCCGAGGAGGGTCTTGAGCTCGTCCACTGATGCGCCCCGGGCATATGCGTCCTGCACATCCGCGAAGAACTTGTTGCGTATCAGGCGAACGGGCGCCAATTCCTTCAGGGTGAGGAGCGTATCCCCTTCCTTGCTGTCGATCACACGCTGCTTGAAGGCGGGGTGCGCGCTGCTTTCCTCGCTGGCCACGAACCGGCTGCCGACCTGGACGCCATCGGCCCCCAGCACCATGGCGGCGAGCATGGCCCGGCCATCGGCGATGCCTCCCGCCGCGATCACCGGGACACTCACGGCATCCCGCACCATGGGCACCAGCACCAAGGTGGTCGTCTCTTCACGTCCATTGTGGCCCCCTGCCTCGAATCCCTCGGCCACCACGGCATCGGCCCCGGCGTCCACGGCTTTGCGGGCGAACTTGACACTGGCCGTTACATGCACCACGATGATACCCTGGTCCTTCAGATGCCTGGTCCATGTGGCCGGATTGCCCGCGCTGGTGAACACGATGCGTACACCTTCCTCGGCGATCGTGCGCATGTGCTCTTCCACATTCGGATAGAGCAAGGGCACGTTCACCGCGAAAGGCATCGATGTGGCGGCCTTGCACTTGCGGATATGCTCGCGCAGGACATCCGGGTACATGCTTCCGCTGCCCAGGATACCAAGGCCTCCGGCATTGCTCACGGCCGAGGCCAGGCGCCATCCCGAACACCAGATCATCCCTGCCTGCACCAGCGGATAGCGGATACCCAGAAGATCGGTCAGTCGGTTGGGCATCAGGCGGCGAAGGGGCGCGAAAATATCGCCCCACGGGAACCGGATCCATCTGTCCACGATCGGGTCTGGGATCGTTGATATCCTGCCCGGTCGACTCGCCGTAGCATGGGCGGGAATTCTTGTAGGTTTGCCCGATAGTCTGAACCCGTACGCCAACCCGCATGAACGCTCGGATACGCAACTGTGCTCTGGTGCTCGTTTTCCTCACCACCATGGTGGGGGGCACGAAGGCACAATACGCTTGGGATTTCGGCATCCACCTGGGTGGTGCGAACTATCTGGGGGAAATGGGCGGCAAGGAGGATCCCCGGAAGGACTTCATCTGGGATCTGAAGCTGAACCAGACCCGGTGGTGCGTCGGGGGATTCGCCCGCCGGAAGCTCAACCGGATGATCTCCCTGAACACGGGTCTGTTGTTCTTCCGGATCCAGGGTTCGGACATCAACAGCCAGAACCCGGCACGGGTGGGCCGCAACCTGAACTTCCGCAACAACATGCTGGAGTGGTACCTGCGCGGGGAGTTCACCATTTTCCAGGACAATGACCTGGGTGGACACGGCAGGTACAAGACCGATTTCCGCTTGTTCGGTTATGCGGGAGCCGCAGTGTTCCTGCACAACCCACGCGGAGAGTACACAGGTCCCACCAACAGCGAACTGGCCAGCGGCGACATCCTTTCGCTCCGCCCCCTCCAGACCGAGTTGGTTGACTACAGCAATCTGGGCTTCGCGGTTCCGGTGGGCATCGGCTTCCACTTCACCAGGGCTCGCCGCCACCGCTTCGGTTTTGACTTCGGCTGGCGGACCACCTTTACGGACTACTTGGATGACGCGAGCACCACGTACGTCGATCAGAGCGGCAGTGATCCTGAGACGCAGCTCATGTACGATCAGCATCCGTACTTGATCGATGTGAACCCGGATGATCCTGGCACGCCGCAGATCGAAAATCCAGGCACGCAGGTTGAAACGCTCAGTGGCGACATCGTGACCACTCCGAGCAAGTACCAGTACGGCTACTGGAGTTCTACAGGAGACAGCCCTGACAGCAAGAACAAGCGCGGCGACCCCACGCACAACGACAGCTACCTGACGATGACTTTCACGTACAGCTACGTGCTGAAGGGCCAGTCCAACTTCTACCGCCAGCGGTACAGTTGGATGCGTGGCAAGAAGCGGATCGGGCGGAAGTCGCGGGCGAAATTCTGATCCGTCTGAACAGCGGTTTTCAAGAGGGGGGCTTCGGCCCCCTTCTTCGTTTTCGACATGCTGACCTATACCTCGATCCCGTTCCGCTCGATCCAATCGGCGAGCACGACGAGGTACCACACGCGGCTCCAGGTAACACGCTTGTCACCGGACAGGAATCGTTGCCAGAGGTGGCGCACACCGGCCTCATCGAACTCAGCGCGCTGCCCGAGCTTGGTCAACCGCTCTTCGCAGAAGGACTTCAGGTCGTTCTTCATCCATTGCTCCCACGGCAGGGTGAAGCCCATCTTCGGCCGGTCCACGATCTCGCGCGGCAGCAGATCGCCGAGACTGTCCACGAGCAACTGCTTCGGGTTATGCGGGAATTTGTGCTGGTCATTCACGCCGAGGACGAACTCCACCAATTCGTGGTCGAGGAAGGGCACACGGACCTCGAGCGCGTGGGCCATGCTCATCTGATCGGTATCTCGCAGCAGGACGTTCTGCAAGTAGGTGCTGAGCTCCGCCAGGGAAACCTGCGAGAGCAGCGGCAGCGATGAACCGTCTTCCTTGTTCAGCAATTCGGTAACGATGTCCTGCACCGCGTTCCCGGGCAGCTTCAACGCGGGGGCGAAAGAGCGCAACTCGGAGTTGGTGAACGCCAAGCGCGAGAGCGGGTACGTTTCCTCGATGGCGAAGGAGCGCACCTTCAAAAGCTCCGCCGCCTTGCTGGCGGCCGCTGTGCGACGCGCACCCTTGTAGGCCGCCCCTGCCATGGCGCGCAAGGGCTTGGGAACGGCGGTGATCCAGTTCTTTTTCAGCAGGCCGAGCGTACGCGAGAACACCTCATAGCCCGCGAACAGTTCATCGCCCCCGAGTCCACTGAGCGCCATGGTGATGCCCGCCTCCTTGGTCACCTTGCTCACCACCCAGGTATTCGGTCCGTCCACGCTGGGATGGTCCATGGCCTGCAACGCCTCGGGCAGGAAACGCAGCATGTCTTCGGGCTTCAAACGGATGGTGGTGTGCTCCGTATGGAACCGTTTCGCCACCAGCTTGGCATAGCGCTCCTCACTGAAGGCCTCTTCATCGAAGACCACGCTGAACGTATGTACCGGTGAAGTGCTCGCCTGCGCCATGAGTCCCACCACCGCGCTGCTATCGATGCCACCGCTGAGGAAAGCGCCGAAGGGCACATCGCTGACCAGTCGTTTCTCCACCGCTCGCGCCAGGCGTTCGCGCACCTCCCGTTGCACGTCCGGCAAGGAAAGTTCCGCAGCGGAGCGCTGCGCGTTGGCGGCAAGGTGCCAGTAGCGCTGTGTGCTCACCTCCCCCGCTCTCCACCGCAGGCGATGGCCCGGCATCAGCATGCGAACGCCTTTCACCAGCGTGGCAGGCGCATGCACGGTGCCGTATCGCAAGTAGTCCGCGAGGCCATCCGTATCCAGTTCCTTCGGTACCAAGCCGGTGGCGAAGAGCGCGCGGATCTCCGAAGCGAACAATAAGTGCCCGTCGTGCTCGAAGAGGTACACGGGTTTGATACCGAGGCGATCCCGGACGATGTGCAGTTCGCGTTCCTGCTTGTCCCACAGGGCGAATGCGAACATGCCGTGGAATTTCTCCAGGCAATCGATGCCCCACTCGGCATGCGCCGCCATCACCACCTCGGTATCGCCGCCTGTGACGAAGGCGTGATGCGCGAGCTGAGCCTTCAGCTCCTTGTAGTTGTAGAGCTCGCCGTTGAAGATGATCACGAACCGGCCGTCCGCGCTGTGCAAGGGCTGGTTGCTTGCCGCGCTCAGGTCGATGATGCTCAGGCGGCGATGCCCGAGGACAACATCACCGCCGTTCCAGATGCCTTCTGCGTCCGGACCGCGATGGGCCTCGCGGTCGGTCATGCGCTTCACCAGCGCGTCGGGCGCTTCGAGGCCCATCAGACCTGCGATGCCCGCAATGCCGCACATCAGCGAGGCGTGATCATCTGATCATCTGATCTTCTGATCATCTGATCGGCGTTCAGCTCAGGATGAAGCGCGTGTCGGCGAGGATCCTCTCCAGGCCTTTGTGCAAGGGCAACAGTTCGCGGCCGAGCAACTGGCGCATACGGGTGATGTCCGGCATGCGGCGCGTCATGTCGCCTTCTTCCAGAGGTGGCAGGTGCGCCACCTTGCTCTTGCTTCCGGTGATGTCGATCACGGTCTTCGCCAGTTCCAGGATCGTGGTCTCGCGGTCGTTGCCGATGTTCACCACGTCGTTGATCACCTCGTTGCGGCGGAAAGCGTTCAGGCAGGCGTCGATGTTGTCGTCTACATAACAGAACGTGCGGGTCTGCGTGCCATCGCCATAGATGGTGATGTCCTCGTTCTTCAGCGCCGCGCGGATGAACTTGCTCACCACGAAGTCCTTGCTCTGCTTGGGCCCGTACGTGTTGAAGAAGCGGAAGACGGTGTAGTCCAGGCCGTACTCCATCTGGTAGGAACGCAGGAAGGCCTCACCGATGTTCTTCACGATGG
>JAGODO010000303.1 GCA_017998165.1 Flavobacteriales bacterium
CGCTTGGCATGTTGCGGCGTGAGGAGGATGCGTGAGCGCACCTTCGCCTTGGGTACGCCGGGCATCACGCGCACGAAGTCCAGTACGAACTCCGAGTTGCTGTGGGTGATGATGGCGAGGTTGCTATAAATGCCATCGGCCACTTCCTCGCTGATCTCGATGTTCAGCTGGTTGGGGCGGGCTTGGTCCTTGGGGTCTGCCATGGTTGTTCGTTGTTGGATCGGGCGGAAGCAATAGCGGCCCCGATGGGATCGGGGCCGCTCTGCTGTTCGTTACCGATCGTGATTGATCATTCTTCCACTTCCGTCGCTTGCATACGCTCGGCCATCATGCGCTGGTATTCGTCCTTGTTGGCCACGATGGTGTTGCGATAAGCACGGGCACCCGTCCCTGCCGGGATGAGGTGACCCACGATCACGTTCTCCTTCAAGCCATTGAGGTTGTCCTCCTTCGCGTTCACAGCGGCCTCGTTCAGCACCTTGGTCGTTTCCTGGAAACTCGCCGCGCTGATGAAGCTCTCTGTTTGCAGCGAAGCGCGGGTGATCCCCTGGAGCATGATACGCGCGGTGGCAGGCTTGGCAGGACGACCTTCCACGAGGGCGGCGTCCTTGCGCTTCAGGGCACTGTTCTCATCGCGCAGTTTACGGGCGCTCACCATCTGACCTTCCTTCATGGTGGAGCTGTCGCCAGCGTTGGTAACGACCACCTTCTCGAAGATGCCGTCGTTCTCCTCCATGAACTCGATCTTGTTCACGCTCTGGCGCTCCAGGAAGCGGGTATCGCCCGGATCCTCGATCTCCACCTTGCGCATCATCTGGCGCACGATCACTTCGAAGTGCTTGTCGTTGATCTTCACGCCCTGCATGCGGTACACCTCCTGTACTTCGTCCACGAGGTACTCCTGCACCTTGGTCGGACCCTGGATATCCAGGATGTCACCCGGCGCGATGGAACCATCGCTGAGGGGCTGGCCGGCCTTGATGAAGTCGTTCTCCTGCACCAGGATGTGCTTGCTCAGCGGCACGAGGTAGTACTTGTGCTCACCGGTGCGGCTTTCCACGATGATCTCGCGGTTACCACGCTTGATCTTGCCGTAGCTCACGATACCGTCGATCTCGCTCACCACGGCAGGGTTGCTGGGGTTACGGGCTTCGAACAGTTCGGTCACACGGGGCAGACCACCTGTGATGTCACCACCCTTGCCGGAGCTGCGGGGGATCTTCACCAGGATGTCGCCGGCCTCGATCTTCTGGCCTTCTTTCACGATGATGTGCGCACCCACCGGCAGGCTGTAGCTCTTGAGCTCCTCCTTGCCCTTGGGGTCCATGATCTTGATCGTCGGGTTCTTCCGCTTGTCGCGGCTCTCGATGATCACCTTCTCGGCGAAGCCTGTTTGCTCGTCGATCTCTTCACGGAAGGTCGCGTTCTCTTCGATGCTCTCGAAGGCGAGCGTACCGGACAGTTCGGAAATGATCACCGCGTTGTACGGGTCCCAAGTGCAGATGAGGTCGTTCTTCTTGATCGCCTTGCCAGCCTTGGTGTAGAGGAACGCGCCGTAAGGCATGTTGCTCGTGGTGAGCACGATGCCCGTGTTCTTGTCCACGATGCGCATCTCGGTGCTGCGGCTGATGACCACTTCGGCCTCTTCGCCCTTCTTGTCCTTCTTCTTCGTGGTGCGCAGTTCGTCGATCTCCAGGATACCGTCGTACTTCGCCCGGATCTCGCTCTGTTCGGTGATCTTGCCGGCAACACCACCCACGTGGAAGGTTCGCAGGGTGAGCTGCGTTCCAGGTTCCCCGATGGACTGCGCCGCGATCACACCGACCGCTTCGCCCATTTGCACCATGCGGCCCGTGGCCAGGTTGCGTCCGTAGCACTTGCCACAAACGCCTTGGCGCTGCTCGCAGGTCAACACGCTGCGGATCTCCACCTCCTCGATCGGGCTGGCGTTGATGATCGCAGCGATGTCCTCATTGATGTTCTCGCCGCCAGCGATGATCAGATCACCGGTCTGGGGATGGAACACATCGTGGACGGCCGTACGACCGAGCACGCGATCGTAGAGGGTCTCCACCACTTCCTCGTTCTTCTTCAGCGCCGTGGCGATGAGACCGCGAAGCGTACCGCAATCCTCGGTGGTGATCACCACGTCCTGTGCAACGTCCACCAGACGACGTGTGAGGTAACCGGCATCGGCCGTCTTCAGCGCCGTATCGGCAAGACCCTTACGGGCACCGTGGGTGGAGATGAAGTACTCCAGGATGGACAGACCTTCCTTGAAGTTCGAGAGGATCGGGTTCTCGATGATGTCCTGACCGCCACCGCCACCGCTCTTCTGGGGCTTGGCCATCAGTCCGCGCATACCGCTAAGCTGACGGATCTGTTCCTTGGAGCCACGAGCGCCGCTGTCCATCATCATGTAGATGGAGTTGAAGCCCTGCTTGTCGCTCTTGATCCGTTCCATCAGCGAGAAGGTCACCTTGCTGTTGGTGTGTGTCCAGATGTCGATGGTCTGGTTGTAGCGCTCGTTGTTGGTGATGAGGCCCATGTTGTAGTTGCCCGTCACCTCGTCCACTTCGGCTTGTGCAGCCTTCACCAGCTTCTCCTTGGCATCGGGTACGACAACGTCATCGAGGTTGAAGCTCAAGCCGCCACGGAAGGCGCTCATGAAGCCCAGGTCCTTGATATCGTCCAGGAACTGCGCCGTGCGGGCCGTTCCGCTGGTCTTCATCACCATACCGATGATGTCACGCAAGGCCTTCTTGGTGAGCACATCGTTGATGAAGCCGCACTCCTTTGGCACCACTTCGTTGAAGAGGGTGCGGCCGCAGGTGGTTTCGATGATGGTGCTCTTGTCGTTGATGTCGGTCCAACGCAACTTGATGTGCGTGTGCAGATCGAGCTTGCCCTCGTTGAAGGCGATGATCACCTCTTCAGGGCTGTAGAACGTGTGTCCTTCGCCCTTCATGGCGCGCTCCGCATCGGTCTTGCGCCCTTTGGTGATGTAGTAAAGGCCAAGCACCATGTCCTGGCTCGGAACCGCGATGGGCGCACCGTTGGCAGGGTTCAGGATGTTGTGGCTCGCCAGCATCAACAATTGCGCTTCCAGGATGGCAGCATTGCCCAAGGGCACGTGCACGGCCATCTGGTCACCGTCGAAGTCAGCGTTGAACGCGGTACATACCAACGGGTGCAACTGGATCGCCTTGCCTTCGATCAGCTTGGGCTGGAAAGCTTGGATACCGAGACGGTGAAGCGTGGGTGCACGGTTCAAGAGCACGGGGTGGCCGCGGAGAACGTTCTCCAGGATGTCCCACACCACGGGCTCCTTCTTGTCCACGATCTTCTTGGCGCTCTTCACCGTCTTCACGATGCCGCGCTCAATGAGCTTGCGGATGATGAACGGCTTGAAAAGCTCGGCGGCCATGTCCTTCGGCAGACCGCACTCGTGCAATTTCAATTCTGGTCCTACAACGATCACCGAACGTGCGCTGTAGTCCACGCGCTTACCGAGCAGGTTCTGGCGGAAGCGGCCCTGCTTGCCCTTGAGCGAATCGCTCAGGGACTTCAGCGGACGGTTGCTCTCGCTCTTCACGGCGCTGCTCTTGCGGCTGTTGTCGAAGAGACTGTCGACAGCTTCTTGCAACATGCGCTTCTCGTTGCGCAGGATCACTTCCGGTGCCTTGATCTCCATCAACCGCTTCAAACGGTTGTTGCGGATGATCACACGACGGTAGAGGTCGTTCAGATCGGAGGTAGCGAAACGGCCACCGTCCAATGGAACGAGCGGGCGCAGTTCGGGTGGGATCACCGGTACCACCTTCACGATCATCCACTCGGGGTGGTTCGGGCGGCGGCTGTTGGCATCGCGGAAGGCTTCCACCACGTTCAGTCGCTTGAGCGCTTCGTTCTTGCGCTGTTGGCTCGTCTCGGTGTTGGCCTTGTGACGCAGGTCGTAGCTGAGCGTGTCCAGGTCCAATCGCTTCAACAGGTCGTGCAGGCTGTCCGCACCCATCTTGGCGATGAACTTGTTTGGATCCGAGTCGTCCAGGTACTGGTTGTCCTTGCCGAGAACATCGAGGATGTCGAGGTACTCTTCTTCCGTGAGGAAATCGAGGTACTGCACGGCGACACCTTCCTTGTTCACGGCCTTACCGGCCTGGATCACCACGTAACGTTCGTAGTAGATGATCTGATCGAGCTTCTTCGTGGGAAGGCCCAGGAGGTAACCGATCTTGTTCGGCAGGCTGCGGAAATACCAGATGTGTGCCACGGGCACCACCAACTGGATGTGGCCCATACGCTCACGACGCACCTTCTTCTCGGTCACTTCCACACCACAGCGATCGCAAACGATCCCTTTGTAGCGGATGCGCTTGTACTTGCCGCAATGGCATTCGAAATCCTTCACGGGACCGAAAATGCGCTCGCAGAAGAGACCATCCCGCTCCGGCTTGTAGGTGCGGTAATTGATCGTCTCCGGCTTGATCACTTCGCCGTGGCTGCGCTCGAGGATCTGCTCGGGGCTGGCCAGGCTGACGACGATCTTGTTGAAGTTGCTGTTCAGCTTTACTTCTTTCTTCATGTTCTCGCGTT
>JAGODO010000034.1 GCA_017998165.1 Flavobacteriales bacterium
GGCGGCCTCCTCGCTGATGGCGGCCTGCTTGTGCGTGTTGCGCAATTGGCCGCCCTGATAGAGCGTGAGGTTGCTGCTCAACCAGAAGTTGTTCGTGCGCACACGGTCCGTAGCGAAGGTGTTCGTGAAGCGGTCGATAACGCGGCCATAATTGTATCCGTGCGTACCGCCGGCGTTCAAGTTGGGCAGGAACGACCAGAAGGCCTGGTCATGCACGCGATCGGCCAGATCGGCGCTCAGTTCCGCATTGCGCACGGTGAGATTCTTCTCCTCGGCGCGCTGCAGGCACTGCTGCAACGTCCATTTCTGTTGGGCCTGGAGGGCCAGGCCGATCAGCAGACCGGCTGCTGCGACGAAGGAACGCATGGTCAGGAAGTTCTGGGCCGCAAGGCGGCATGCACAAAACTATCCGGGCATGTGGGCCGGTCAGCCGGTGTTGGATGAACGGTGAATGCGGGGGACGAGGGTGCCAGTGGGCAGTAGCCAGCGGGTGGCAGGAGCCAGGGTAGCAGCGGTCCGTCAGGCAGCAACTGCCGCCTGCCACTGCCGCTGCCTCTTTTCCTCTAATTGGAAATGATCTTCACTTCCACCCGGCGGTTCGCCTCGCTCTGCTCCTTGTTCTTGGGCTCCGGATAGAGCATCTGTGAGTTTCCCAGTCCGACGTAGCTCACGCGGGCCTGTTCCACATCGTTGATGATCAGGAAATCATACACCGTCTTGGCCCTGCCGGTGCTGAGTTCGATGAACTCCTTCGTGTTCTTGTAGGTGGGGCCGTTCACATGACCTTGGATCTCCACCTTGACCTTTGGGTTGGCCTGCATGAAACGGGTGAGCAGCAACAGGGCCGCCTCGCTCTGGCGCATCACCTTGGTGTCATTGCCTACGAAGCGGATGTCATCAAGGATGACGTGCTCGCCCGCGGCGATGGGCACCAGCTTGATGTCCACGGTGATCGCCGGTTCCATCGAGCCCTTCATCCTGGAGGTGTGGAACATGTACCCCGGTCGGACGCAACCGAGTTTGAGATTCCGGTAAGGGGACATGCGCAATTCATAACTGCTCTTGCCTTTCACCTCCACGATGGAGTCGAATATCATCCCATCGATGGTGATGTCCGCATCCAGTGGCTTTCCAGTCTTGGCGTCCGTCACACGGATACGTAGTTCCTGCGCCTGAGCATCCTTCTCTACCGGGGGCGGGGGGGGTGGAGGATCGTAGTGGAAGCGGATGGTATACCCGTCCAAGGGCCGGTTCTGATAGTCGATGACCAGATAGAACAGTTGGCCTTCTTCCACATCCAGGCCCCGGCTGAAGGAAGACCCTACACCGGAGCGGATGTAATCGTCCGGTGCGTCCTTGCGCAGCCCGCAAATGCTGCTGTTGGTCTTGTCGTTCCTGCTGATGTTGGTGCGCAAAGGCACCACCTGCTTGCTCCTGATCTTTTCACAGATCCCCGGGATCGCACCTTCGAAAATGAGGAAATCGATATCATCCTCGATGTTCTTCGGGATGATGTCCAATGTGATGATGGTCTTTACCGGAGCCCGGAACGTGTACCAGGTCGTGTTGTGCTCCCGTTCGAACCACTCTTTGTGATCCACCGGATTCTCCTTGATCTCCAACACGTTCCCGAACCCCCTGACGGCCTGTTCGCAGACGTAGACGGAATCGGTGATCGGGATCGCGCCGGTACAATCCCCATTGGCTTGGGTCAGTCGCTGTGCTACGGCGGTTTGAATGCCGATCGTGGAGAGCAGCAGCGGGAGAAAGGCGGGAGGGGAGAGCCTCACGGTGTAGCGGATCGGAAAGTCCGACGCGCTTCTACGCAGGTTCGTACGCGAGGTTGCTGCCGAGCCAGCGCTCCATCTCTTCCAGGCTCCGTCCCTTGCGGCGGGCCAGGTCGGCGATCTGGTCCTTGGCCACACGGCCGACCCCGAAATATTTGGACTTCGGATGGGCGAAATACAGGCCGCTCACGGCAGCGGTCGGGTACATGGCCAGACCTTCGGTCAGGGTGATGCCGGTGTGCTTCTGCGCATCGAGCAGGCGGAACAGCTCCGGTTTCTCGGTGTGGTCCGGGCACGCGGGATAGCCCGGCGCGGGGCGGATGCCGTCGTAGGCCTCCTTGATCAGCGCATCGTTATCGAACACCTCGCCGGCGGCGTACCCCCAGATCTCCTTGCGCACGGTCTCGTGGAGCTTCTCGGCGAAGGCTTCCGCCAAGCGGTCCGCCAACGCCTTGAGGAGGATGGCGCTGTAGTCGTCCTGTTTCTCCTCGAACCGTTTCACTCGTTCGTCCACGCCATGTCCGGTGGTCACGGCGAAACCGCCGATGTGGTCCGGTATTCCTTTTGGTGCGATGAAGTCGGCCAGTGCGATGTACGGAACACCCGGAGCCTTCTTCGATTGTTGTCGCATGCTCTGGAAACGCCCGATGGCCGTACTCCGCGAAGCATCGGAATAGAGTTCGATGTCATCATCGTCCACGCTGTTCGCGGGCCAGAGACCGACAACACCGTGCGCTTGGAGCCACTGTTCCTTCACGATGCGGTCCAGCATCTTCAGCGCGTCGTTGTGCAGGCGCGTGGCCTCCTGGCCCACTACCGCATCGTTCAGGATGTTCGGGTACTTGCCCGCCAACTCCCAGGCCATGAAGAAGGGTGTCCAATCGATGTAGGTCACCAGCTGGGCCAACGGGAAGTTGCGGAAGGTGAAAACACCCGTGCTCTTCGGCCCGACCGGCGGCTCGGCCTGCCAGTCGATGGCGAACTTCTTCGCGCGCGCTTCCACCAGCGGTAGGTATTCCTTCTCGCGCTGGCTTCCTTCGTATTGCGTGCGCACTTTGGCATACTCCTCCTTCACCTCGGCCTCGTAACGCACGCGCTCGTTATCGCTCAACAGGTTGCTCACCACGGGCACGCTGCGGCTGGCATCGATCACGTGGACCACCGGCTTGCTGTAGTGCGGCGCGATGCGTACGGCGGTATGGACGCGACTGGTCGTGGCCCCGCCGATCAAGAGCGGCGTCTCGAAACCTTCACGTTCCATCTCCTTGGCCACATGCACCATTTCGTCCAGCGAAGGAGTGATCAATCCGCTGAGGCCGATGATGTCCACCTTCATCTCACGCGCGGTCTTCAGGATGGTAGCGCTCTGCACCATCACCCCGAGGTCGATCACCTGCCAGCCGTTGCACGCGAGGATCACACCGACGATGTTCTTGCCGATGTCATGCACGTCGCCCTTCACAGTGGCCAGCAGCACCTTCTTCGCGCCTTCCTTCTGCGTACCGACCACCTGTACCGCATCCTTGCGCGCCTGCAGATAGGGTTCCAGGTAGGCCACGGCGCGTTTCATCACGCGGGCGCTCTTCACCACCTGCGGCAAGAACATCTTTCCGGAGCCGAACAGGTCACCTACCACGTTCATGCCCGCCATCAACGGACCTTCGATCACAAGGACAGGTTCATCGTACTTCACACGCGCCTCCTCGGTATCGGCTTCGATGAACTCGGTAACGCCATGGACAAGGGCGTGCTTCAAGCGTTCTTCCACGGAGCCTTCACGCCAAGCGGCCTGTGCCGCGATCACCTCAGCTGACGGTGCGCCCTTGAACTGTTCGGCGAAGGTGACCATGCGCTCCGTGGCATCCGAACGACGTGCGAGCAGCACATCCTCTACATGCTCGAGCAGATCTTTGGGGATGTCGTCGTAGACACCGATCTGCCCGGCGTTGACGATACCCATATCGAGTCCAGCCTTGATGGCGTGATAGAGGAACGCGGTATGGATCGCTTCCCGCACCGGTTCGTTACCACGGAAGCTGAAGCTCACGTTGCTCACGCCTCCACTGGTGAGCACACCTGGCAGGTTCTGCTTGATCCAGCGAACGCCTTCGATGAAGTCGATGGCATAACGGTCGTGCTCCGCCATACCGGTCGCCACGGTGAGGATGTTCGCATCGATGATGATGTCATGCGCGGGGAAGCCCGCCTTCTTCACCAACAGGTCGTAGACCCGCTGCGCGATGGCGATGCGACGCTCGAAATTGTCGGCTTGGCCCTGCTCATCAAAACACATCACCACGGTGGCCGCACCGAGCCGACGGATGATCTTCGCTTGGCGCAGGAATTCCGCCTCGCCTTCCTTCAGGCTGATGCTGTTGGCGATGCCCTTGCCCTGCAAGCATTTCAAGCCGGCCTCGATCACGCTGAACTTGGAACTGTCCACCATCACCGGCACACGGGCGATATCCGGTTCCGCGGCGATGAGGTTGAGGAACTTCGTCATGGCCTGTACGCCATCGATCAGTCCCTCGTCCATGTTCACGTCGAGGACCTGGGCACCGTTCTCCACCTGTTGGCGCGCCACGTTCACGGCTTCATCGTAGTTGCCGTTCTTGATCAGCTTGCGGAAGGCCGCGCTGCCGGTGACGTTCGTGCGCTCACCGATGTTGACGAAGTTGGCACCCTTGAAAATGCGGAGCGGCTCAAGGCCAGAGTAATTCGGAATGCTCATTTGAAAAGCAGTACTAGAAAGTCAACAGTTCGCCAGGTTTCGCAGCCTTGAGCTTCTCGATGATCTCCTCGCCATGCTCTTGGGATCGGCAAGCGATGATGATCTTGTTCGGCGTGCTCTTGATGTCATTGACGACAGCATAGTTCCCGGCCATCATGACTTCGATCTTCAATGTCCCCAGGATCTTGGGACGAATGAGTTGCATAGTTCAATCGTTGGCTTGTTCAAGCACTGGCACCGGACGTGGCTTGTGCTTCTTGGCTTCGGCGGCGAGCGCGGCGATGTGCGGCGGAGTGGTTCCGCAACAGCCGCCCACCACGTTCACCCAGCCGCTGGCCATGAACTCACCCACGAGCTTAGCCGTGACTTCCGGCGATTCGCGGTACTCGCCCATCTGGTCCGGCAGTCCGGCGTTCGGATACACGCTCGTGCGACAGGTCGCTTGCTCGGCGATCACTTCCAGATAGGGTCTCATCTGCGCCGCGCCCAATGCGCAGTTCAAGCCCATGCTGAAGAGCGGCACATGCGCCATGCTGATCAGGAAGGCCTCGATCGTTTGGCCGCTGAGCGTCCTTCCGCTCGCGTCGGTGATCGTCACACTGCACATCACGGGCACGCGCGCAGCACGCTTGTCGAACACTTCCTCGATCGCATAAAAGGCGGCCTTGGCGTTCAACGTATCGAAGATGGTCTCCACCAGCAACAGGTCTACACCGCCATCGAGCAGGGCCTCTATCTGCTCGCTGTACGCGGCTACCAACTGATCGAAGGTGACAGCGCGATAGCCCGGGTCGTTCACATCGGGACTGAGCGATGCGGTCTTGTTCATCGGGCCGATGGCACCGGCGGCGAAGCGAGGGCGCGAAGGATCCAGAGCGGTGTACTTCGCGCATGCCTCCTTGGCCAAGCGTGCGGATGCCAGGTTCAACTCGCGCACCAGGTGGCTGCACTCGTGTTCCGCCTGTCCGATGCTCGTTGCGCTGAAGGTGTTCGTTTCCACGATATCCGCACCTGCCTCCAGGTATTCTTCGTGGATGGTGCGGATCGCTTCGGGACGCGAGAGCGAGAGCAGCTCATTGTTGCCCTTCAGCAGGATCCGGTGCTGCTCCATCCCCTTCGGATGGAAATCCTCCTCGGTCAATCCCAAGCGCTGGATCATGGTGCCCATGGCACCGTCCAGGATGAGGATCCGTTCATTGGCGAGTTGTTCGAGCGTCTTCATGTCCGGCCACAAAAAAACCCCACCCTTGGTCTTGGATGAGGTTGCAATGGACACATCCCATCAACAGGATGCCGTGTGCCGGATCGCAGCTCATCTGTCCGTCGGTCCTGGCGGGTGTTTACCCGAACCGGCGGTGGAAGTGGCACCTGTCCCCCAACGATGTCGGAGAGTGGTTGCCAAGGCTTCATAGGGCCATATCCCTCAGCCTTTCTTGATAAGCATCCCGGATCGGGGCCGGGAGTGAAAGAACATACTTGCCGTATGCAAGCGCGTGCGAATATAGTGGGCTCCGGACGCGCCCCCGAGGACCGCCTCAAGGCACGTCGGTGATGATCGTATCGGGGAGGATGCGGTTGTGCAGCCAATAGCCGCCCTCGTAGTACCCGCATTCACCGGAACGCGTACGACCATCTTCCGTCATCGCCTCGATCCTGTACTCGCACTCCCCGCGCTGCGACGGGAGCAGGAAATAAGCGCGGGCAGCCGGTGATACATGACCGAACCCGACCGAGTCGCCATGGCCTGTCTTGACAGTCACCGCGATGACGCGAATGCCGGTCTCATTGGAAAGAGAAACACAACAATCCGGGTAGCTATGCTTGCATGGCCCTTGGTCCAATGGTCCTGCACAACCGATACACCCGAACAGGGCGAGCGGGGCATGGAAGGCCGCCCACTTCATCCCTTGGCGTTCGCGAACTCCTTCACGAAGCCGACGATACGCCTGCGAAAGAACAGGAAGAGCAGGATGTACGGCACCACCATCAGCAGGATGATGCCCCTGTTGAGTCCCTGACCGACGGCCTGCTGGCCACCGAACACCCCGCTCTGGTCCTGGCCGCTTTCCACCGTGGCTTTGCACATGGCACAGCCCTGCGCAAGCGCATCAGGTGGCAGGACCAGGAGCAAGAGCAACAGCAGCGGGAGCCAGCGCTTCATGACGCGAAAGTAGCTCAGTAGTAGGGCGAGATCAGGAAGTAGACCACTACGCCGGTCACGCTCACATAGAACCAGACAGGCCACACGCGCTTCGCGAGCTTCCGGTGGTGCGGGTACTCCGCGCTCAGGGCGCGATAGGCCGTGAGCAGAATGAAGGGCAGCGACCCACCGGCCAGCAGGATGTGCGTGGCCAGGATGAAGTAGTAGAAGGTCTTGATCGCCCCGGTTCCACCGAAGCTGGTCTCCCCGGCGAAGAGGTGGTGCAGGATGTACGAGACCAGGAAGCCGATGGAGAGCACCATGGCCGTGAGCATCACGCGGCGATGGGCGCTCCAGTTGCCGGCCTTGGCGGTGAAAAGGCCGGCCAGCAGCAGCACGCTCACAAGACTGTTGATGCCAGCGTTGATGCGCGCGAAGACATGGACATCGAACCCCTCCGGTGCCGGCACCTGGACACGGTTCAGCACGACAACGGCCAAAAACACCACACTTGACAGGATCCAGATCCAGCGCTTGGCGGGCTTCTCCGGAACGGTGAGCGCGCGTGAGGGGTAAGCCTGCTTCATCGTCACTTCTCTCCTTCGCGCTTGCGCTTCCGCTCTTCCCCGATGAGCAGTTTGATGTCGTTCACCAGGTCCTTTGTTCCGGTAGAAGTGGTCCCGTCATACACCCCACGGATGTGCCGTTGCTTGTCGACCAGTACGAAGTTGGGAGAATGCACGAAGCGTTCCGCATACGCACTGTCGGCCTTGGCTTCGTTCGGATCCCGGAATTCTTCCGGGATGAAAGACGGTGGAGTCGTGTCTTCCAAAACACTGATCAGATAGCCCGTATTGCCGAGCCGGTAAATGCTGGCCGCATCACCGGTCAGGAATTTCCAGCGCGCGCTATCGGCCTTGTGCTGGCGTGCGTACTCCTTCAGCACTTCCCGTGTGTCGTGCTCCGGATCCACGGTATAGCTGAGGAAGAGGACATCCTTGTAAGCTTCATCGTGAAGGGGGATGTTCACCTGCAGGCCGGCCATGCGCGTGCTCATGATCGGGCAGATGCTCTTGCACGTGGTAAAGAAGAAGTCGACCACGAGGATCCTGTCCTTCGTGCTTTCGCTGCTCACCGTGTTGCCGTCCTGATCGGTGAACGACCATTCGGGCACTTGGAAGTACGTGGTATCGCCGGGGGCGTTCACCTCGTGCTGGCCATAGTGGGGCAGCGTGGTGTAGTGGTTCTCGAAGAGCTTGAAAAAAAGCAATCCTGCCGGGACTATGCCCAGCAGGATGCCGAGAACGATGCGTTGGGTGCGCTTGTCAGCCGGTCTTGCTTGGGTACTCACTGGAACATATCCAGCATCCGGTTGATGTAGTTCGACTCCCAGAGCGCGATGAAGATCAGGTAGATGATGAACAACCCGTACGGGAGCAGGATGATGCTGCGGATGTTGCGGCGCTCATCGCCCAAGTGCATGAAGGTCATCACGATGTAGGTGGCCTTCACCAACGTGAGCACGATGAAGCTCCACTTCACCATCTGCCACTTGTCCTCGCTCAGGAAGGAACGCCAGTAGGCCCCGAGACCGACCTCCACCGCGGTCACCACGGCAAGGAAGAGGGTGACCAACCAGATCTTGCGTCGGATCCGCTGGCCTTGCTCCTCGCTGTGGTGAGCGTCCAGGCTGTACTCGATGATGTCGTCGCGCTCCATGATCAAACGAGGTAGAAGAAGGTGAACACGAACACCCAGACCAGGTCCACGAAGTGCCAGTACAGACCGGCCTTCTCGACCATTTCGTAGTGGCCTCGGCGATGGAACACGCCACGCGTCACCATGAGCAGGATGATCAGGTTGATGACCACCCCGCTGAACACATGGAAGCCGTGGAAGCCCGTGATGAAGAAGAAGAAGCCGGCGTATTGCGGCGGTCCGTATTCATTGTCCGTGACCCCCTCGCTGCTCCACATCGGGCTGGCGCCTTCTGTCCACGATACCTTGGCATGGAAGAGCTCGACCGATCTTTCGTGGGACAAAGGCTCTCCGACATGTGCCAGGTACCGTCCTCCGGGGTCGGCCTTCTCGAGATGGAAGGCAGGGTCAGCCGTGGGATCATGCGCACCGTGGGCGGCCGCCGAGCCATGGGCATCGTGTCCAGCCGTGGCATGTTCATCGTGACCTGCTGCAGCGCCATGTTCGCCGTACGCCGCAGCATCACCACCACCATGGTCTCCGGTCTTCACCCAGTACTTCTCGCCATCGGACATGGTGATGTATCCACCGCTTCCGTGAATGAAGTGGCTCCACTCCCACACCTGGCTTCCCACGAAGATCGCTCCGCCGATCACGGTGAGGAACAACCACTTGATCACGCCCTGTTTGTACATCCGATGGCCCGCTTCCACAGCGAGCACCATCGTTACCGAACTGAAGATGAGCACGGCCGTCATGAAGGCCACGTAGATCAGCGGAAAGTCACCATGCGTGAAGGGCAGCGCGCGGAACACGCTTTCCCCCATCGGCCATGTCTGGCCGGGACCCATGCTGTGGCGGACGAAGCCGTAGCCTACCAGCAGCGCGCTGAAGGTCAAGGCGTCGGACACCAGGAAGAACCACATCATCATCTTCCCGTAGCTCACGCTGAACGGGGAACGTCCGCCGCCCCAGAGGACGTCGTTGGGGATGGCTTTGCTCGCTTCTCCTGACATGGTCCTTTATTGCGGGCGCAATGTTAATGAACGAACCTGATGAACAAAAGGAGGTATATCCACAGTCCTCCGAGGAAATGCCAATACATGGTTCCCTGCCACACCCCGGTATGGTACGCCGCGTTATAGCGGCCAAGGAACGCCTTGATCGCCAGCACGGCCAGCATGAGCAGTCCGCCCAGCAGATGGATCCAATGGCCTACGGTGAGCACGTAGAAATAACCACTGGAAGCGTTCCAGAAATCGGCCATTTCGGCGTTCAGCGGCTTGGCGTGGGCCACGTCCGTGGGCAGATAGAACTGGCCGTCCACCTGCTCCAAGGGGACCCCCCTGCGCGCAACGGTGTAGTCCACGCCGTACACGCCTTGCGTCATGGTGATCTTGTCCGTGACAAGGCTCATTTTGCGCGAGACCAGTTCGCTCCAGCCCTTGAACTGGGTGTACGAGAAAGCCACGCCCAAGGCGAGCGTGATCACCAGCCAAAGCGCGGCTCCTCGGCCATTCCCCTTGCGCACGGTCATCAGCGCCATCTGCACGGAAAGGCTGCTCACCAGGATGATGGCCGTGCTGTAGTAGAAAGCGTCGGGAACACGGAAGCTGAGCCAATAATCCGTGCTGCTCTTGCTCACCACATAGGCGCTGCTGAGCGCCGCGAAGAACATCACGATGGCGAAGAGCAACAGGTACGTGAGGTTCTGACGTGCGCGGACCTTCTGGTCCCGTTCGCTGAACTCCGGGCCTGTTCCGCTCATACCTTGTCGAGTACGTAAGCGATCAGCACGACGGGCAGGTAGATGAAGCTGGCGAACATCAGCTTGCGGGCATCCTTCGTATCGCGCGAACGGAAGAGGCGCATGGCCGGAAGCAGCATGACCAGACCGCAGGCCGCCGCGACCACAGCACTCCAGCCGCCGCAGAAGCCGAACACCCAGGGCAGCATGCCCACAGGAATGACGAACAAGGTGTACAGGAGGATAAGCCAAGCGGTATAACCGTCGCGGCCACCCTTGCTCGGGAGCATGTGATAGCCGGCGAGCCGATAGTCATCGTGCAGGACCCAGGCGATGGCCCAATAGTGGGGGAACTGCCACATGAACTGCATGGCGAAGAGCAGGCCCGGGCCAAGACCGAACTGCCCTGTGGCCGCCACATAACCAAGCATCGGAGGGAACGCTCCCGGGAAGGCTCCGACAAAAACACTCCAAGCGGTCAGCCTCTTCATCGGGGTGTAGAGCACCACGTACATGAAGAGAGAGAGCAGGCCCAAGATCCCGGTGAGCGCGCCGAAACGGGCCCACAGGAGCAGCACACCGCTGGCCCCGACAATGAGTGAAATGACCATGGCTTCCACCATGCCCACCGTACCCTGTACGAGAGGCCGTTCTGCTGTACGCTTCATCAGGCCGTCGGCCTCCACCTCCAACACTTGGTTCAGCGCATTGCTCGCTCCGGTCACCAGCAGTCCGGCCAAGGCGAGCAACAGGGCGTTCGTCAGATCGAAACCACCGGCTGGAACGCCCATCCAGTAGCCCAGCACTGCGCTGAACACCACCAGAGACGTGAGCCGCAGCTTGAAGAGAGCAGCGACCTCCTTGAGTTTTTCACTCAAGGAGAGCGATGAACTGAGGGTGGCCTGCCGTTCCAAAACGGCGGCGAAAGTACCCTTCGGGATGGAACGGGAAGGGTGGTTTTTTCCGTGGTGCGGCGGATGGGGACATCGATGGTCAACCAAGCAAAAGCATGGCTGGCCAAGCATGCATTTTGTGCTCAAAGCCAAAAAATCACTCGATAGCGGCTATCGTATGAGATGACTGACAATCAAGCCTTTGTGTTGAAAATTTTCAACCTCAAATGCGTGCTTGGCCAGCCACGCAACGGTTGATTCTTAGACCGGCCCCTACCGCTCCAGCCGGTATCGCGCATCCTGGAACACATGCCGGTCCCGCAGGTTCGCGGAGATGCCCAATCTGAAAAAATTGGTCGTGAGCCCTTGCCCGTACTCAGGTGTGCGCACGCGCATCGTCCATGCGGCCTCCAGCATCCATCCGCTGCGGGGCTCCAAGAGCCAGCCTGCGCGCAACTCGCTGTGATACAAGGTCGCCTGGCTTGGCTCGCCCAGGTAATAACCGAAATTCTCCGGCCTCCCTTCGCTGTCGCGCACCGGACGGGCGCTTTCGGGAAGGAAGAGGTTGCTTCCGTAGCTGCTATTGTCCGCCGAACTGGTGTCCTGGCCGAGAACGGCGAAACTGAACACCTCGGATACGACAAACCGGTCCTTGCGCCATTCCGCCTGCCCGAGCAGTTCCCAGAAGTTGCTGCCGTATGGATGTGCAAGGGGCTGGTTGAAATGGGCGTAGTTCTGCCTCGTATCACTATGCGTGTACATGAAGGGCCGCACGTAGTTGAATTCCGCGCGCAGGGTCAGCCCTGGCTGTTTGAATGCATCATGCCCCACAACACCGAGCTGGAGACCTTGCTTGTTGCCGTACCACCCTTCCCCGGCCCGCACATTGCGCAACAGGAATTCATCGAACATCAGCTGGCTGTAGATCAAACTCTCCCGCCCCACCCGCACGTTCACCGCGAAGCCGAGCAAGGCATTGTCCGGTGAACCCAGGCTGAACTCCGTGGGCCGGTAAAAGAGTACTGGATTGAGGTAGTTCAGATCAAGACCACGCCGGTAGTTCGGGTCGTTATCCTGCCAGATGATGGCTTCGAAGACCGCGATGTTCAGGCGTTTCAGCGCATTCCAACTCAGGTAATGCATACTGGTGAACTTCAGGTCGAAATCGTTCCAGCGGCCGTTGGTGCCGCGTATGTCGCTCATCGCACCGAAGAGGTTCACGTAGCGCACCTTCCACACCGAGGTGGTGATCTTCAGGTAGGGATAGCTGTAGGCATTGTCGCTCAAGAACAAGGAACGCAGCCCATCCCCCAAGAAGTTCTTGCCGCGTCCGAGGGTCAGATGGAAATACTTCCCGGCCTTGTAGTCCGCCCAAGCGTTCCAGTCGTGGTGTACATACGTCGGCCCGTCCCCAGCATATCCCTCACCTGCTGTCACATGGATGCCTTGGGCAAGACTGTCCATGTAGTTGGGCGCGGTCTCCGCCCAGGCCATGCCGTCGAAATGCAGGGTCAGCCGCGCGCTGGCGTTCCATTCCAACCAGCCCCCGAGCCCTGACCGGAACTTCATGGCATCGCTCTCCCCGGGGGAAACACCCACAAGACATTCGAGCAAGGGAGCGCCATGCACCTTGTGGGTAGGGGCGGTCAGGCGGTCGAGCCAGGGTTTCCAGGCGTGCGGCAACAGGGTATCGGCACCCGCGATCAGCCGCAGGTCTTCGCGCAGGTAAGGCCGGATGGCGCTGTGCAGGGCGGGATCCGACTTGTACGAGCGCATGCGCGCCGCGTAGGGCTGGTCGACGATACCGCTGAGGGGCAGCCAACCTTGTTGCGCAGAAGAGACGGTGAAGAGCAGGGAAGCGCACCCCGCACCGATGAGTGCTCTCATGGTGCCTTGCGCGTGGAGATGGCGAAGGGCAGAACGGCGAGGGTGAAGGCCGTTGTTCCGAGAACAAGCAGACCCTTGTTCGGCAGGATGTCTCGGGTGATGAGGCTGAGGGCGATGATGGTGAGGGCGTAGGCGTAGAGTACCAGGGTTACGCCACGATGCCCGAGGCCGAGAGCCATCAGGCGGTGATGGATGTGGTTGCGGTCCGCGGCGAAGGGGCTGTTGCCCTTGGCGATGCGCACGGCGAAAATGCGGAAGGTGTCCACGATCGGGTAGGCGATCACGCTCATGGCGAAGAGCGGGGTGGGTACCGCGGCCAGCCAGCGCGGCAGGCGGCTGATGTCATGATCGATCACGCGCATGGCCAGGATGCTGATGATGGCCCCGATGATCAATGAGCCGCTGTCCCCCATGAAGATCCGTGCGGGGTGGTAGTTGAACACGAGAAAGCCCACGAGCGCCCCGGCGAGCGTGAAGGCCAGCAGTGCCAGCGCGATATCCCCGGCCCAGAAGAGCCAGATGCCATAGGCCGTTGCGGCGATCAGGCCGATGCCGCCCGCCAGCCCGTCCACGCCGTCGATCAGGTTGAAGGCGTTCACGAGCACCACGTAGGTGAAGAAGGAGAAAGCGATGCTGATCTCCACCGGAAGCTCGTAGATGCCGAAGATGCCGTGCATATCGTTGATCCGCACGCCGCCCATCACCACCAGGATGTAGCCCACGATCATGTGTCCCATCAGCTTTTTCACCGGGCTGAAACCGATGATGTCGTCCTTGACGCCGATGAAGAACAACAGCACCATCACCGCGATCACGAACTTGAAATCCTTGTAGGCCGCTCCCATCTCCAGGTAGAGCGACTTGTAGCCCTCCAGTTTGAGCGCGAGCGCCGAAGCCTGTGGGAACCAGAGGCTGTAGCTGAAGAGGATCGCGGCGAAGATGATGATGCCACCGATCGTCGGCACGCTGCGGCTATGCACCTTGCGCTCCTCGCTCGGCTCATCCACCAGGTGCTTGATGCGCGCCACCTTGATCAGGCTCGGCATGGTGAAGAGCACCACCACGAAAGCCGTGAAGAAACCGAGAAGCAGTATGTAGCCGTGGGACCTCAACGCGGGACGAATGTCGGGAGTGGCAAGTGACGAGTGGCAAGTGGAAAGTGGGAAGTGCCTGCAACAAGGAGCACTTGCCACTTTCCACTTGCCACTTGCCACTCAGAGTGGTGCGTCCTCGCGTTACAGATCATAGTATCGGTTGAACAGGCCGGTGCGCAGGCACACGTAGAGGTAATGGCTGTTCTGCGCATCCGGTGCGTTGGTGATGTCGCGCGTGATCATGCCCACACTGAGGCTGGTGTTCTGATTCTGGTTGAAGCGCCAGGAAAAGCTGAGATCCAGCCACGCGCGATCGCGCCGCACCGAAAGGCTATCGGCGCCCATGGCCTCACGGGTATCGAAGATGTTGCTCCCGCTCACCGTGGTGGCCGACGTATCGGCGCGGAAGCTGGCCCAGCTGCCTTGTGCCCGCAGCCAGAACTTCTGACGGATGCCGTGATCCACGATGACCACGGCCTCATCGTATCCGGCACCCAGCGGGCTGGCCAGCGGCTGGTTGAAATGACTGTAGCTGCCGCGCGTTTCCCTGCTCGAATAGGTGAACGGCTGGGCGCTGTTGAATTCTGCCAGCACATGCAGGTCCCTGCGCAGCACATCGAACCACTGGAACCCGGCCTGCCAAGCGTAACGCTGACGTGCGGGATCGTCCAGCGCGAACTGTCCATAGGCGAAAAGCCGGTCGGTGAACCGCACCTTGGCATCCACGCCGATCAGCTGTTTGTTGACCCCATCGAACCCGTTCACGAGCGTGTTCAACAGCGGTACGGGGTTCAACTCCATCGCATTGAACGGTTTGATGCCGGTGCTGTCGATGCTTTTCCAGAGCGTGGCCTCGAACAATCCGATCTGCGCGGGTCCGAGGTTTACGCTCAAGTGCTTGAAACTGGCACGCCTCCAGTAGAACAGGCTTTCCAGGCTTTCGCCTGTGGGCAGCCGGTCGCCGGGGTCGTTCACGGACTGGAAGCGCGCGTTGATGGTGGTATACTGGAAACGCTGGTTGTTGGTGAGCGCGCTGAATTTCAGGTAGGGATAGGGAAAAGTGTTGTCGCTGAGCAGCACACTGCGGTAGCCGTTCCCCACGAAATGGCGTCCGTTGCCGAATTGCACGTTCAACCAGTGCTTGGGGCTCCAGCTCACATTGCCGTGCGCCCAGCTGAAATCGAAGGAGCGCTCGGTGAACTCCTTCACCCGGCCTTGGCCAGGGATCACGCCCGCCTCCTGGATGTACTGGTACAGATAGATGGGCAGGATGGCCTGGTTCTCATAGAAGCCGGTCTGGAAAGAGACATCCTTCCCCAGATCGGCCTTCACCCAGAAGCCGCGGGAGTTGAAGTTGTTGGTGGAACGATTGGCGTTGGCCACCGCCGTTTCCACCAGGTCCCGGCCAGCTTCGAAGCGGAACACCGGATCGATGCTCAGCTTGAACCCCTCATGCTTCACCTGGATGAGATGCTCGCGGAAGAGCTTCGTGGTCAGGAAGTAATAGTGGCGTGAGCTGTCGGGGCGGAAGCCCATGACATTCTCAAGATCGGCCCGGCTTTCGATGATCGGGCGGAGGCCGGTGTGCATCGTGCTCGTCCTGCACGCCCCGTTGCGATCGATGTCGTAATAGATGTCCCGGTTCAGGGGAACATCGTTCTGCTGGGCCAGAACCCGGCCGCCAAGACAGCAAAGGACCGGGAGGAGCGCAAGGGCACGCATGCGGAACAAGGGCCGCCGAAGGTAGAAGTGCGGGCCAACCCGGCCCTGACAACCTGCGTATCAGGCCCGCCATGGCGCGCTACTTGCGGCCGCCTGGCGTTCTACGATGAGAATGCAGTTCCCCGAAGAGGTCAACGGCCACCTGGTCAACCTGATGACGATCGCTCGTCACGATGGTACACCGGAGAATTGCGCGGCCGTGCAGAAGGAATTGCTCCACGGCCAGGCCCTGCTTCTGGTGCAAGCCGAACCGTCCGGAGAGGACGGACGCAAGATCAACTTCAAATACGAGTCCGGTCCGGAGGGGCAGGTCACATTGTTCGTCTTCACGGGACAAGCAGCGGTGCGCACGTTCGCGCAGAACGACCTCACCTTGATGATCATCCCGTCCGGAGCCTTCTTCCGCAGTTGTGCGAAGAACGGCGTGGGCCTGGTGGTGGTCGATCCCCGGACGCCGAACGAGCTGCGCATCGGACTGAGCAGCCCGCAGGACTAGAAGCCATCTCAAGATCACTGGTGTCCGGGCAATGTGCGTCCGGACGCTTCCTTCAAGCGGAACACGAAGGAGCAGCACGGATCCCGGAGGAGTGGGATACGAAGACGCGTTTATCGGCGCTTCCCGCGAACTTCGCCGCATGCCACTTCCCTGGAAGCACGGTACGAAGCGGTCACACTGGACCGCCTGTCTGTCGTTGCTCGCATCGCTGACCCCTGGGATCTCCAGGGGGCAAAGCGAGGACTCCGGAGAACTGGTCCACCTCGACATCAAGGGCCTGCCCGCCGCCGCGATCCGTTGCTTGCAGAAGGACCGCGAGGGCGCCCTTTGGATCGGGACGGAAAACGGGCTCTGCCGCTACGATGGGACCAACGTCGACGTGTACCGCAACATCCAAGGCGACAGTACGAGCCTGCCCGGGAACAACTTCGTGCATGACCTGATGATGGACGATCGCGGCATGATCTGGGTCTCCTGCTTCGGCGGCGTGGGCGTGTTCGACCCGCACCTCGGTGGAAGGTCTTCGCTGCTCCGCTTCGATCGGAAGGCCTTGCTCAACGCGAACGGGCGCAACACCAGCATCGATGCCGATGACCTCTTCCTCGATCAGCAAGGCGGGATCTGGCTCTCCTGCGTGAGGAGTGGTCTTGCGCGTTACGATGAAGCCTCGGGCATGTTCCACGACCTGCGGGAACTGAACGACGCGCTGCCGGCCGACCAGAAGAACCCTTTCACGATGGGCGTTGTGCGTGATGCCGACGGCGTGGTGTGGTTCTCGGACGCCATTTCGATGTACCGGTCTGTTCCGAAAGCCCGGCGTATGGATCGCTTTGCGACCAACATCACCGCGCAAGATGCCCGGAAAGGGGTCCAACTCGCCCACCTGATACAGGATCCGCGAAACCCCAACACCCTGTGGCTGGGCTCGCGCGGCGCTGGCCTCATTCATTTCGACAAGCGCACCGGGGAGAGCCGGAATTACATGATCACCAAAGAGGGTCCGGTGGACTTGAAGAACATCGTCTGGGCAA
>JAGODO010000304.1 GCA_017998165.1 Flavobacteriales bacterium
TGGACCTCCTCGGTGACGTGCGCGACCGGGAGTTGCTGCACCTGCAATGCCACTTCGGGCAGGACACGCTGTCGCTCGCCCGACTTGGCGCGCACGTCACCGGGCTGGACATTTCGGACTCCTCGATCGCCAAGGCCGGTGAGTTGGCCGAACGCTGCGGACTACGGGCCAGCTTCATCGAGAGCAATGTGCTCGATCGCCGCCCCGAACTCGAAGGCCGGTTCGATGTCGTCTTCACATCCTATGGAACGATCGGCTGGCTACCCGACCTGCGCGCCTGGGCGGGGAACATCGCCGCTTATCTGAAGCCGGGAGGCCGCTTCGTCTTCGCCGACTTCCATCCCGCCCTGTGGATGTTCAGCAATGACTTCTCCCATGTCCAATACGCCTACTTCAACCGGGAGGTGATAGCGGAGAACGAGTCCGGCTCCTATGCCGATCGTGATGCGCCGCTCCATTTGCCATCGTTCGGGTGGAACCATGCGATCGCCGATGTGCTCCAGCATCTCCTGGATGCAGGGCTGCGTCTGGAAGCGTTCCGCGAGTTCGACCGCTCGCCGTACGATTGCTTCCAGAACACGGTGCCCACGGCGGACGGCCACTTCATGATCAAGGGCATGGAGGGAAAGTTGCCCATGGTCTTCGCGCTGCGGGCTACGAAGTGATCCACGGAAATAGTCGCGGCGGCCCGGCCTGCCCACCCGCAGACCAAGCCGCCGCTTTCGAGCGTCCCCGCTCAGTGTTCGATCACCACGCGCTGCACGGTGGGCGTGCCGTCCTGGATCACGCGCAAAAACCAGATACCCGCTGACAGGTCGCGGACATCCATCACGATGCGTTGCTCGGCGTTCATCGCTTGCGAAGCAAAGCTCAAGGCCACTCGGCCCGTAGCGTCCATCATTTCAACGGTCGTTCCGTTGGCACCGGCCGGGATCACTACGTGTACCGCCTCGCGCGCAGGGTTCGGGAATACGGCCACCATGCCGTCCGTTGAAGTTTCATCTACGAACGTCTCGCCGCCTTCGAGTTCACCGGAAGGCATGAACGCCGTACCCGAGATCTGCGCCGTGAGCGTGTAACAGGAGCCCGCATTGAACACGCCGGATACCCCGTACACCTTCACCCGGTAGTTGCTGCTGATGGTGTTGCTGTTGTAGATGATCTGCTCGTTCGTCGTCCCGCTGTTGGTGGACGAGCCGAGTTGGCCGCTCCCGCGCCACAACTGCATGTCGTAGTTGGCCGGCAGGTTGGTCAGTGTCACCTTGATGTACCGTTGCGCCGAGCTGTTCGAGAACTTGAACCAATCGACGTCAGCGGCCGTGCCGATGCGTGCGGAGATGGCCTGATTCGTCCCGATGGTGCGTGCGCCGCCATTGGTCTCGTTCGGCTCATACGTATCCGTGCAGGTCGACGCGACGACTGTCGCCGTAGCGGTCAGCGTATAGCAGGTCGCGGTGCTGAAGGCGCCGTTGTAGCCGTAGACATGCACATAGTAGCTGCCCACCGCCGCATTGCTGTACGTGATGCTCTCCGCAGTGGTGTTCCCGGCCGTGGAACTGGCCACCTGCGTGCCGGCGCTGTTCAACAGGCGCACATCGTAATCGTAGGGCAGGTTGCCCAAGGTGACGCTGATGTTCGAGATGGCCGTGAGGATCAATCGGTAGTTGTCGGCGTCCGTGCTCGAAGAGATGATCGCATTGTAGGCCGTACCGCTGGTGATCGCACCCGCCGTGGCCGTCGTGCCATTGGGCTCCTGAATGTCCGGACAGCCGCTGGTACCAGTCGTAGTGAAGCTCGTCGCTGACGAATACGCCGAAGAGCCGCCGCTGCACACGGCGAGGACATGGAACTGGTAGGACGTGCTGCCCGACAGGCCGGACAGGCTGTAGCTCGCCGAGGTGAGACCGGTCACCGTGGTCCAGGTGCTTCCGCTGGACGGCTTCCATTGCAGCGTATAGCTCGTTGCTCCGCTCACCGCCGCCCAATTCAACGCAGCGCTGGTGGTGGTGAGGCTTCCAGCGCCCAGCCCGGAAGGCACGCCGCAGGTTCCACCACTGGCGCACGCCGTGAGGCAGGAGGCGTTGTTGATGTTGTTCACGATGAGGGTCGTGGGCTGCGGACCGAAGCCGCTCGCGAAGCCGATACCTACACCGCTCACCAGGTGGCAATAGCTCATGATAGTGCCACCACCACTGGACGGCAACGCCGCTGATGCGCACGAGCCTTCATTGTACCCGGCCGCCGGCCCACAACCATCGATGCGTGTGTTGTTGCCGTTCCATGCGCAGGCGTGCGTGTGCTTGGAGCCCATGAGGTGGCCCTGTTCATGCGTCACACATTCCACGCTCCAACTGAAGGTCGGCACGGTCTGGTAGCTGCTGCTGATACCGCTGTAGGCCATCCTGTACCGGGGCTGGCTGTTGCAGAGGCCGTTGACCCAAGCGATGCCACCGCCGCCCGCGTAGCCGATGAGGTGGGCCAGGTCGCCATTGAAACTGGTGCGGTAGGTCCCGAATTGATCGAGAAGCGTGCTGGTGCTCGTGGAGGTGTACGGGCTGGCCACATCCCATACGTACACCTGCGAGAGCGTCACGCTGATACCGTCATTATTGTAGAGCACCGCACTCTGGTTGAACAGACCCGTCACGTAGTTCGTCGCGTTGGTCACGCTGCCCTTGCCTTGGAAGACATCGTAGTTCACTTCCCAGTAAAGGCGCACGCACTTCACCGTGCGGTTGTCCCCTACCGGCGTAAGGTCTTCCGCATGGTAACCCGGGCCGTCATCCGGTGTGCCGCAGACACCTGTCGGCGGGTCGATCAGTTCATCGGTGCGGTAGAGGATGTGCGTGCCTTCCGCATCGCCCTCGAGCTTTCCGATGGTGAAGTCCCCATCGGCCTTGCTCACGAAACCCATGACCTCATCCTTGAAGATGCTGATGGCCACGAGCGAATTCGGGTCGCCGCTGACGGCGCCACGGTAGTAGACACCGGCCGTGTAGGGGAACGCGATACCATTGCTCGCCGTCACCACGGTGAAATCATCCGTGAAGAAATCCACCTGTTCCAGGTCGAGTGAAAGCGCGCCACCTTCAGCGGGCAGATCGAGCCGCAGCTGACCGGGTCGTGCGCTGAGCACGGAAGAGAACGCTTCGGGCGAAGGTGTGAGAAGAGTGGCATGGGCCACGGCATCGTGCCAGCGCGCATCACGCTCCGCATCGGCATGGGCCGGTGTGAAAAGAGCCACCGGTTCGAAGGTGGCTCCAGCCTGGCGCAACGCGCTGATGCGTTCGGGCACGAGCCCCGGACCCGAGCGTGGGCCCTGCGCGTGCGACGTGGAACAAAGCGCGAGCAGAGCTGGGAGGAGGAAACGGGTTCTCATGGCGCGTCGGTTATTTCGATGTGGCCGCAAGTGTATCCTCATCGGAAAGCCTCCGCCCGCCTATTTCGTCCGATCAGGTGGCCCTGCCCGACGAAGGCGACCCCTCACTCTACCGCGCGTCAGCCATCAGCGCACGACGACAAAACGGGCAGTGGACGTCATGTCATCCATCATCACTCGGATCACATAAGCACCGATCGAGAGCCGAGGTACATCGAACGATGCCGAGCGTGCGTTCATCGAACGATCGAGCACAAAACGACCCATCGGGTCGGTGATGCTCACGCGGTCGATGTTCTCCGGTGCGGTGATCGACAAACGTCCGGTGTTCGGATCGAAAGCGGTGCGAACGCCTGTGATGGCAGGCATCCATCCGAGCGCCATCGCCTCCTCCACCGTGATGACCACCTCGTCCGTTGAGATGCCGCACGGGCCGTTGTCACAGGTCCAAACAAGGATATTCTGTCCCACCGTCGCACCAACGTACACGGCGAAGGGGTCGGTCGCATCGGTGATCGTACCCGATCCGGAAACCACGGTCCAAACACAGGTCATCGGGAACGTGTACGGGCTGCCTAGGAGCTGGGCGCTTGTCTGCGGAATGAACACCACCTGGTCCGGTCCAGCATTCGCCCATGGCGCATTGCCGTCATACAGCCAGATCGCGACATCATCGTTGGTCGTGTTCATCCCATCACTGATCGTCCAACGAAGCACGATGACGCTCCCGGCCGGTCCCGTGATCTGCGAACCCGGGTCGGAAAGGTCATTGATGGTCCCGATCCCGGAAACGATCGACCACGAGCCCGTTTCACCGGACGCCACCGAGTTGCCCTGCAGGAAGGCGTTGTCATCGCAGAGGTACTGATCCGGCCCCGCATCGGCGATGGTGACCTGGGCGATGGCCGGGCGCACCATGGAAGAGAATATGGCGAGGATGCATGGTTGTAGAAAACGCATGAGGCGGGACTTTCCACGAAGCTCGTGTCTTGTCCGCTTCGATCGATTAGGAATGGGAAGGATGTTCAACAACAGAGCGTTCGATCCGCGCTCGTTACGCTGGAGCCTTCTTCAACCCTTTCACAATTTCATTCCACGATGACCTTGCTCCCCGCCAGCCAACGTTTCGCATCCCGCACATGCAGGTAGTACGTGCCCGCCGGCAGCGCGCTCAC
>JAGODO010000305.1 GCA_017998165.1 Flavobacteriales bacterium
TATCCGGTGATAAAGCAGCCTTCGGTCTCCCCGATGACCCATTCCGCATCGCCTGCCGGCACGCTCACGATCGGGCAGTTGCAAGCCATCGCCTCCTTGATCACGTTCGGTGATCCTTCGCCGAAAGAGCACAGCGCCAGAACATCCGCACCGTTCATGAGCTTCACCACCGTATCGTGATCCGTGCCGTGCGGCGTATGGAGTTCGACATCATCACGGCCCAACAGTTTCACCGCATCGCGCACAAGGGTGACGTTCTTGTTCAGGTCACTCGGGTCGCCCAAGAAAAGCACATGTTTCTTGGACCGGTCGAAGCCCAAGTCCTTTCCCGCCCCGTCCAAGTCCGCGTGGAACTGTTCAAGCCGCACGCCGTTGGGCAGCAGGTGGCCGATGCGACGCCGCCACAAGGCTTTGCCGAGATCGGGGGATTTGTAGATGATGGCATCCACGAAAGGCTGGATGAGCCGGGTAAGTGCGATGAAGAACCAGCTGCTCAACGTCCGTCGGTCAGGTCCGGTGAACGTGCCCTGCGCATCATCGCCCATGAGCGAAAGCACGATGGGCCTTCTCCCCCATGCCAGTACAGCGACCCAACCGCAAAGCGCATAGTGCGCATGCACCACATCCGGCCGCGTCGACCGGATGGTCTTGCGCAGCGGCTTCACATTCCGCAAGTACCCGAGCCCCTTGCCCACAACAGGAAAGAACACGATCTCCACTCCTTCCGCACGCAACGAATCGGCCTGCGCGCGCAGGAACGGCGACACCGGATATCGCTTGGAGTTGCCGCTGTGTACGAAGAGGATCTTCATCGCTCAGATGATGCGGCCGGGGCAGGAAGCCTGCGTCGATCGAACAGATCCAGAAAGTACTGCAGCCGCAACAGATAGGACCCGTACCGGTTGAAGTCGCCGGGTTCGAAGCGCCAAGCATCTTGATCGTGCCGGTAGCGCCCGGGCTCACCGTTCACCAGCATCTGGTAAGGGTCGCTCTGCCCGAAGACACATTGGATCTCGTTCACCAGGTAGCCACCGGTCGGGTTCTCGAACACATCCACGGCCACGGAGCGGAACCCGTGCCGTTGCGTCAATTCGCGGACGAATTCGAGCAGCGCCAAGGGCGGGTCACCATACTCCTTGAGCAGGCTGCCACTGGCCTTCTCCCCTTGGACGAGCTTCTTGTGCGCGAAGAACGAATCGCCGATGCGAACCGCGCGCCACTCGAAACGGTGAGCCACGAAAGCCTGGAAGAGCACGTGATCACGTTGCGCATCGTTACTGATGCTGCGGTACGCCCGCAAGCGTTCCATCAATTCCGAGGGGTCGGACAATTTGCGCAACGCCCGCAGCAGGAACCCGGGACTCTTCCACTTCGGCCCACTGGCCCTCGGTGCGCCCTGGCCATGGAAGGTGGTCCGCACGTACTTCTTCGCCTCTTCCGCTGATCTCAGCACGCGCACTCCACTGCCCCCGGCACCCATGCTCGTTTTCGCCACCAGCGGAAAGGCCGTCCCCTCCAAAAAGCGCAGCGCTCCCTCTGGTGAATCGAAGACATGTGTCTCCGGGTGAGGAACAGCGTTCGTTCGAAGCCAGGATGCCAACGCGCGCTTGTTCTCGTAGATCATGATCTCTGCCATGCACGGGATCATCGGCAGGTGGAGATCCCGCTCGATGCGGGTGATGCGATCATCATAGAGGGCTTTCATCCGCGACGTCCAGCCGGTAGGTTGCGCAAGCAGACCATCGTACCGGCCTTGGCAAAGGCGCTCCCACCAGTCGTCCGCCGTGAGGTCGATGACATCCCAAGTGATCCGGTGCGCCAACTGCTCACAGGCTTGGATCCATTGGTGATGGTCCCGCGCCATCTCGTTGCGGAGAATGGCCAACCGGGGTCTCAAAGGCTGCTCCGTCATCACTCAGGCCTTCATGCGCGGCTTGACGTGCCTTTCGTACATCCCGGAGAGGAAGCGGTTGCTCCGTACCGCACGGATCACCGAGGTCGAGGCGATGAAACGCAGGTTGCCCCGGCGGGAGATGAACAGGCGGGCAAGAGGCCGTTCACCCGTGGCCACCGTGTACTTGTAGTCCTCGCGGCCATCCCCGAAGTCGAGTGTGCGGTAGCCATTGTCACGCATCCACTCAGCCATATGCAGGAGTAGCGCTTTCCCCGGGCTGCTCTTCGCGTGACGCGGATCGTATGTGGTGCTATGATGGACGATCGTGTCCGGAGCCCGCAGGCCGATGACGAAGCCGATGCGCCCTTCTTCCAGGCGAACGGAAAACCGCACCAGCAGCTCATCCTGCGCCCATGCCCGCAGGCAATCCTTCAGGAATGTGCGCCGATGGGGATGCCGCAGGTTGGAGGGCGTGGGCGTTCCGTCCCAGCGGCGCACATGCGCATCGCAGAATTCATCGGTCCAAGCATCCAGGTCATCGCCATCCGTGAAGGTCTCGAAAACGGCGGCTTTCTGATTGCGCAACTTGTTCACCCGATAGCGCAGCTCGCGCAAGCCGTTCACATGGGCATAGAGCGCCTCCGGCGTGGGAGCCTCGACCACCGGACACGCCGAATGCTGCAGGACAGCACAGAACAAGCCGGCCTCTTCTGCCATCCTCACGATGAGTTCCGTGGTCCGATCCTCGCCGGGCTGGTTGTTCAGCGTGAGCGTCAGGTTCTCCTTCTTCACAGCGTCCAAGAGTTCCGCGAAAAAAGCGGCCCGCTCATCCTCGCCCGCCTGTGCATGGAAGAGAAAATGATTGACGTCGGTCTTCAGGTCGCTCAGGAAGGAAAGGCTGTGCGCGTCATCCTGCTTGAAGACGACCGCTGCGCGCATCTCCCCGTTCCTGTATGACGCGAAGAAACGCTTGACCCCGGTCGTGCTCACGGCGTGGTGACGCAGTATGGCCGGCGATTGGAACGGACTACGACCATCGCTCTGCTGCCAAAGCCGCATAAAGGCGCTCCAAGGTTCCGGGGCTTCTCCCAGAACGATCGATCTGAATTCCTGCCCTTGGGCCATGCGCGTCGACAAAGGTCAACAACCGGAAGAGAGCGGCCTCGGAGCGACCGATGGCCATTCACCCACGGCGGGTCGAAAATCGCCTATCCGGCCCCTTGGCTCGCCGCCGCCCACGCCACGCGGTTGGAAAGGCGTTGCAGGTCCTCATCGGCTTCCGCAGGCAGGCCATACCGGTCCAGCACGGCTTGATGGTGCTGTTTGAAGAATGCGTCGATGGAATTGGAGTCCACGCGTTCCGGCCCTGCGAGCCGCCGCCGCATGAACCCGGTAAGGAGCAGCGGCCAACGCCAACGTTCCAGCACGTCAGGTGGCGCATAGCCCTTGTTCGTCGGCATGCGATAGAGCCGGGGATGCGCCTGTTTCAGGTAGGCGGCATAGAAGACCTGCCCTTTCATGCGCCGGAGCTTGTCGCTCTCGAACAGCCGCGCATGCACCCCGGCCCACACCGTGCGGTGCAGCGCTTTCAGGAAGCGCAATGAGAGAAAGGGCGTGCGATTCCTGAGGAATTGGCTTTGTACGGTGACCTCGGGACCGAAGTACTTCCGGAAGAGCTCCTCGAAAACAAAGCGATAAAAACGCTGGGCGGGTGTGAGCCCGGCTGCCGTAGCGAGGTACGCGTCCACATGGGCCAGGAGTTCGTTACCCACCTGGTGGCCGCCTAACTCCAATGCCGGCTTTCGCCATTCTTGCCCGCCGGTGAAGATGCTCATAAGATGTGCGGTCATCATTGCTCCGGGGGAGTGCATGGACCGAAAAAGCTCACTGCCGAAATTGCCTGTTACGAGGTGTGTGCACTCGCCGGAAAGCCGTTCCACAGCGTAGTGGTAATGCGGCCGTCCGAGGTTGCCATTGAAGTCGCTCAGCTCCATGAAGGCGATGGCGGAACGCAGGGCATGCTCCGTCACGTACCGATCGTCCAATTGGATAGCCGTGTAAGGCACACCCAGTTCGCGGGCCTGCTTTTCGGGCAAGGCGATATCCGATTCTCCGGGCTTTCCGAAGCCGTACGTGCGAAAACCGCCACGTCCGAGCTTCAAGGCGGCACCGAGCAACGTGCGCCCATCGAAGCCGCCCGTGAAGGACAGGGCGAAACCGCTTTCGGGCAGCAGTAGCGAACACTCAGTGTCGAACGCGGAGATGAGTTCTTGCATGTCAGCGGTGGACGATCGTTGTCCATCCCCGAAATGCGCTTCGACCGCGAAGCCGTCCTCCACGGTGGCGGACATTTCCCGCACCACGAGGCGTGTGTGGGTCGGAAGCAGCCTGACCCCCTTCCACGGCGTGCGACCGAAAAGGGGATAGTTGAACAGGTCGCGCTCCAGGCGATAGCCTTCATCATCCGCTGTCAGTCGCCGCGTCCGGGCAATGTGTCTCGAAGAGGACGAGATGTCCAAGCGGCCATCAACGCTGCTGTGGTATACGGGCAGGATCCCGCAGAACGAGGAGCCGCACTCCAGCGAATCACCCCGCCAATGGAACCAGTAGTAGTGCCCGGGTACCAGGTCGTACAGCTTCTCGAGGTCGA